>NZ_JBDPGY010000014.1:0-143502 GCF_039841815.1 Ruminococcus sp. 1001136sp1
CGATACCCCATTTAGCTGGTTGATACTTCGCAACTTTATTGGTTTTACCTAATCTATCATTGTCAAGAAAGTATCGGAAAACCAATCACTTCCCCTCCCCCTCGTTAAAAGTTCCTAAATAACCTCATTTCCAGCCGACACACAGCATTTGGGCAATGTGTATTACTCCAGCGAGCCATTTCAGGCGCGTTCTTAGCGTAAGCGAAATCCAGCGCTTACGTAGACTTATGCGTGAGGGCTCTCCCGAACGCATTAGTCGCAGTTAGCGATTAGTTTGCTGGAGCGTTGCGCCGGCGAGTGAGTAATACACATTGTCCAAATGCGTCCCTCCTGAAGAACTTTTCACCCTCCCAACACACTAAATAGCAATTTGAGTTATAAAAAAAACAGATGCTGTCGGAATACCATGCTGTCTCATATTTCAAGTCGTTCCCGGCAATATCTGTTTTTTACGATTTTATGGACACCTTAAAAGGTGCCAGTTTGCAACTACTTAATCAGGCAACTGCAAACTTCTGTAATGTACGGTTAAATTCCTTGCTCTCGCCATGGCACTGTACAGTAAGAACCCTTGTAAGATCCATGCTCAGAACTCCCAGAATGGATTTTGCATCAATGATGATTCTGTTATAGAAAACATCTATGTCAAAATCACATTTACCTGCTGCCCTTACGAATTCCTGAACATCTTCCTTCGCATTCAGCTTAATCTGCTTCTGACACATCGTTATCACCCTTTCTGTTTTACAGGAATTATAGTTTCCTTTTCTATCAAAATCAAAGGCTCTCGAAAACGTTTTCCTTTGATTGAGGCAAATTATGCACCAAGTCTCGATATTTGTCAAGTTTTTTCTTTCACACTTTTTTGTAACATTTCAGAAATAAATATACCGATTGCACAAATATGCAACCGGTATATTGGTAGTTATGCACTATTTTATTATTGTGGAAGTTCTGAGACAACCTGCATAGGCAAAATTATTTCTCTTATATCTTATGAATTTCAAAATCATTTTGTAAATTATTCTCATCTGGAATTACCATCGGATACTTTCCGTCAAAGCATGCCTTACAAATAGGAAGTCCACCTGCCATGCCCTCCAAATAATCAATCTCCATATAACCAAGGGAATCTGCCCCAATCATCTTACAGATCTCTTCTGTAGAGTGCTGCGCCGCGATCAGCTGGTCATTACTTGGCACATCGGTTCCGAAATAGCATGGATGTAAAAATGGCGGAGAACTGATCCTTACGTGTACTTCAAGAGCGCCTGCTTCTTTCAACATGCGGATCAGGTTTGCTATGGTGGTTCCACGGACAATAGAGTCGTCCACAAGCACAATGCGTTTTCCTTTTACAACAGCATCCAATACGCTCAGCTTCAGATGAACGCTGGATTCTCTCTCCTTCTGAGTAGGTTTGATAAAAGTTCTGCCGATATAAGAGTTCTTATAAAATGCAAATCCGAATGGAATACCAGATTCTTCAGAAAATCCCTTGGCTGCAGGAAGACCGGATTCCGGAACGCCGGTGACAAGATCTGCCTCCACAGGATAAGATTTTGCAAGGGATTTACCGCCACGGATACGTGCATCATAAACCTTTACACCGTCCATGGTACTGTCCAGTCTTGCAAAATAGATATATTCAAAAACACAGTGAGCACGTTTTTTCACAGTATCTGCAAGAGTCCTGTCTGACTTCACGCCCTTACGGCTGATCGTAATCATCTCACCAGGTTCGATATCACGGATAAACTCGGCACCTACAGAAATAAGTGCACAGCTCTCAGAAGCCAGTACGTAAGCATTGTCCCTTTTTCCAAGACAGAGAGGCTTTAAGCCATAGGGGTCACGGACTCCGATCAGCTTACGGGGACTCATGATCACAAGACCGTATGCGCCTTGCAGCTTCCTGGCTGTATTCAGAACTGCCTCCTCTACACAGCTGGTATGTACCCTCTCCCTGGCTACATGAAATGCGATCACTTCTGAGTCAGTGGTGGTATGAAAAACTGCTCCGCTCTGGATCAGTTCCCATTTCAGTGTCCCAGTGTTAACAAGGTTTCCATTGTGTGCCAGTGCCAGACTTCCTTTTACATAAGATAAAACCAAAGGCTGTGCGTTCTCTGCAACGGATGCTCCTGTTGTGGAATAGCGTACATGTCCGATTCCGATATCACCACTCATCTTATGGAGTGTATCCTCGCGAAGCACCTCGCTTACCAGTCCAAGATCTTTGTGAAACTTAACATTTCCAATAGGTCCCTTAGTATCCGATACTGCCAGGCCACAGGCTTCCTGACCACGGTGCTGCAAAGAAGTCAGACCATAGTAAATAGAAGACGTCACATCATTTCCATCCAGGTCATAGATTCCGAAGACACCACACTCTTCTTTAATCTCTGCCATTTGTTTTCCTCCTCGGTACTGAGTTTTATTTTAATGATCAAATCCAATCTCAGAAATGCATCCCATTTCGTCGATTTTGCGTATCGCCAAATAAATTTACAGCCAAGGACGTATCGTTATGCAAGCACGCTCACATATCTTACTGTAAATTTGCCTGGCTCTGAACAAAAATTATAATGGAAGAAACCTATTTGTCAAGTATGCCTATCCTAATTTGAGCAAGAACTTTTTTCAGTCAACCGCAAAATCTTTTTGGAATTTTTTTCAAAAAAACTATTGACATCTGTTTTTTTTTGAGTATACTACAGAACATAAAGCAAAGGCGCTTTGGAATACAGAAATGTATCCAAGGCGCCTTTTTCTTTTATCAAAAATAAGGATGAAGAAAGACATGAAAAGTGAAAGGAGCGTATCCGTTATGACACAGAATATTCCCGAAATCTATGGAAGTCTTGTTTTCAACGACAGGATTATGCGCAGTAAATTACCTAAGGACATGTACAAAGCACTGAAAAAGACCATCGAAAATGGTACTCACCTGGAGCTTGATGTTGCAAACTCCGTTGCAGTAGCCATGAAAGAATGGGCAATCGAAAATGGTGCTACTCATTATACACACTGGTTCCAGCCTATGACAAATGTAACAGCCGAGAAACACGACAGCTTCATTTCCCCAACAGGCGATGGACAGGTGATCATGGATTTCTCCGGAAAAGAACTTGTAAAAGGTGAACCGGATGCTTCCAGTTTCCCATCCGGCGGTCTTCGTGCTACTTTTGAAGCAAGAGGATACACAGCATGGGATCCAACATCACCGGCCTTCATTAAAGACGGAACCCTTTACATTCCTACAGCATTCTGTTCCTACAGCGGTGAGGCACTTGACAAAAAGACTCCTCTCCTTCGCTCTATGGATACCTTAAATAAAGCAGCCGTAAACATGCTTCACGTTCTTGGAAACAAGGGAATTAAACATGTTTCCACAACAGTAGGACCTGAGCAGGAATACTTCCTGGTTCCAAAGGAGCTTTATAAAGAAAGAAAAGATCTTGTATTCTGTGGACGTACCTTACTTGGTGCTCCAGCTCCTAAGGGACAGGAAATGGAAGATCACTACTTTGGAACTCTGAAGCCAAAGGTTGCAGCTTACATGCATGATCTTGATGTAGAACTCTGGAAGCTTGGCATTCCTGCAAAAACAAAACATAACGAGGTTGCTCCTGCACAGCATGAGCTGGCTCCTGTATTTGATACCACAAATGTAGCCGTTGACCACAACCAGCTGACAATGGAAATCATGAAAAAGGTTGCTGACAAACATGATCTGGTTTGCCTGCTTCACGAAAAACCATTTGAGGGAATCAATGGAAGTGGTAAGCACAACAACTGGTCCATGATCACAGATGATGGCGTAAATCTTCTGGATCCTGGAAAAACACCATCTGAAAACATTCAGTTTCTTGTCTTCTTAATGGCAGTTATTAAAGCAGTTGATGAATATGCTGATCTTCTTCGTATCTCCGTTGCAAGTGCAGGAAATGATCACAGACTTGGTGCCAACGAGGCTCCGCCCGCAGTTGTATCTATTTTCCTTGGTGATGAACTTACAGAAGTTCTGAAGTCTATCGAAAATGATACTTACTTTACTTCTCACGGCGCTGTACAGATGGATATCGGAGCAACTGTTCTGCCACACTTTGTAAAAGACAATACTGACAGAAACCGTACTTCACCATTTGCATTTACCGGAAACAAATTCGAGTTCCGTATGCTTGGTTCTGCTGCTTCTGTTGCAAACCCGAATATTGTATTGAATACAGCTGTTGCGGAAGCTCTTGACCAGTTTGCCAAAGAGCTTGATGGTGTAGCTCCGGAAGATATGGAACATGCAGTTCATGAACTGATTAAGAGAGCCATTAAGAAACACAAACGTGTGATCTTCAACGGTAACGGTTATACAGATGAGTGGATTGAGGAGGCTGAAAAACGTGGTCTTTACAACCTGAAGTCTACCCCGGATGCTCTCCCAATGTGGATTGCCCAGAAGAATATCGACCTGTTCACAAAGCACAGCATTTTCACCAGCGAAGAGCTGCACTCTCGTTATGAAATCTGGCTTGAGAACTACTCCAAGACCATCAACATCGAATCTAACACAATGGTTGAAATGGTTCAGAAAGACCTTCTTCCATCGGTTATGTCTTATATTGAAGAAATTGCAAGCACAGCAAGTCTGAAAGCATCTGTTGTTCCTGGAATCACCTGTGAGAGTGAAACTGCTCTTATCACCAAGCTGTCCGGACTTCAGGATGCTATGACAAAAGGTCTTGAGAAGCTGAAATCTGATACAGCAAAAGCAAAAGCAACTGATGATGTTCTGGAAAATGCAAAACTGTATCAGGCTGAAGTACTTGAGGACATGGCAGAACTGAGAAAATCTGCTGATGAAGCTGAAACTCTCATTCCGGATGATCTGCTTCCATATCCTACATATGGAAAACTTCTCTTCTATATCTGATCAGATTTACAGAGGAGAATTCTAAATGAAAGAAACTGTTCCTGTTTTTGGAATTTGTTTCTCACACAGGTAAATACAGGGGATATCTATTATGAAACTCTACTTCATAATTCATTATCGATTTCCTCATCCATTAATCACACGATACGGATATCCCCTGTTTTACATATTAATTTTACAACTGAATATTTCTGCAGACGCAGACAATATACCAGAATCGTAAAGGCGCGAAAGAAAAAACAAATTTGTTTTCTCTTTCGCGCTTTTTGATATTAAAAACGTGTTTTTCGAAACATTTCGAAAAGTGCGAAAAGAGGGAGGAAATTATTATGGATTATTCAGCAGTAAACACGATCTGGGTACTTGTTGGTGCCGCGCTGGTCTTCTTTATGCAGGCCGGATTTGCTATGGTGGAGACAGGTTTCACCAGAGCTAAAAATGCAGGTAACATTATTATGAAAAACCTGATGGATTTCTGTATCGGTACTCCGGCTTTCTGGTTAGTTGGATTTGGAATCATGTTCGGTGCAGGAAACGGCTTCTTCGGAAGAATCGGCGGTATCGCTTCAGAAGCAAATTATGGCAGTGCAATGCTTCCTGACGGAGTTCCGTTCTGGGCATTCCTGATTTTCCAGACAGTCTTCTGTGCTACTTCCGCTACAATTGTTTCCGGTGCTATGGCTGAGAGAACCAAATTCTCATCGTATTGTGTATACAGTCTTATGATCAGCCTTGTAGTATATCCGATTTCCGGTCACTGGATCTGGGGCGGCGGTTTCATCAGTCAGATGGGCTTCCATGATTTCGCAGGTTCCTGTGCAGTACATATGGTAGGTGGTGTGGCCGCCTTTATCGGTGCCGTCATTCTTGGACCACGTATCGGAAAATATTCCAAAAGTGGAAAATCAAAAGCAATTCCAGGTCATAACCTGACAGTCGGTGCACTTGGTGTATTTATCCTCTGGTTCTGTTGGTTTGGTTTCAACGGTGCTTCCACTGTATCCATGGAAGGCGATGCAATTGTAAGTGCAGGAAAAATCTTCGTTACCACAAACCTTGCTGCTGCAGTTGCAACTGTAACGGTTATGATGATCACATGGATCCGCTATAAAAAACCAGATGTATCCATGTCACTGAACGGATCTCTTGCAGGTCTTGTTGCAATTACTGCAGGATGTGATACTGTATCTCCTGCATCTGCTGCTATTATCGGTATTGCAGCTGGTTTTGTCGTAGTATTTGGTATTGAATTTATTGATAAAGTATTAAAAGTGGATGATCCGGTTGGTGCTGTTGGTGTCCATGGCTTAAACGGTGCATTTGGTACTCTCGCCGTTGGTCTTTTCTCCGATGGAGCTGGTACAGGCTGGAAAGGTCTTCTTGTTGGCGGCGGTTTCCACGGATTTGGTGTACAGCTTGCCGGAATGCTTATCACAATTGCATGGGTTGCAGTTACAATGACAATTATTTTCCAGGTTATCAAACATACTATGGGTCTTCGAGTATCTGCTGAAGAGGAGATTCAGGGTCTTGATATAAAAGAACATGGTCTTGCAAGTGCTTATGACGGATTTGCTATTCGCGATGCTGTTGCTTCTGTTCCCACTCCTATGGGAACTTCCAGAGAATTTACCGCTGCTCCCAGACCTTCTGCTCCAGCTGAATTCATTCCGGAAATCCCGACAGACGGCGTTCATAAGCTTACAAAGGTTGTTATCATTACCCGTCAGAACAAGCTGGAAGAGTTTATGCAGGCTATGAATGAAATCGGCGTAACCGGAATCACCATTACAAACGTTCTTGGCTGTGGTGTCCAGAAAGGGGCTCCTGCTTACTATCGTGGCGTTGAGATGGATATGAACCTGCTTCCGAAAGTCAAGATTGAAATTGTTGTCAGCCTTGTTCCTGTTCAGAAGGTTATCGAAACCGCCAAGAAAGTTCTTCATACCGGTCAGATCGGTGATGGAAAAGTTTTCGTATACGACATCGAAAACGTTGTCAAGATCAGAACCGGCGAGGAAGGTTACCTGGCATTGCAGGATACTCACGAAGAGTAATAAATTATTTTGACATCTTACTATATTTTTGTTTCCCTTATTTAAAAACAGCTCCTGGAATTTTTCCGGGGGCTGTTTTTCTTATACGTTTCCGGCACATATGTCCGTCACTGCTGCTTCCTATACAAATATTTTGTTATCCATTATATTTCCGCAAAAGTTTTTCCAGTTCTTGTGAAATTTTTTTCGCATCCTCATACTTGCCAGCCTGAAGTGCGAAAGCTATTCGATTCTCCAGTTCTTTTTTCTTCTGCTCATATTCCAGGTAATCCTTATCAAAGTGATCGGCGTAAATCATCTTTCGGAATTTTCGCATACTTACCTTGCGAAGGCCCTTATCCTCTGTGAGAAGCACATAATCCATGCAGTTGGCTACGGTATAAAAATCATGGGAAACCATGAGAACTGTCCCATTGTATTTCTCTACCGCCTGCTCCAGTGCCAGTTGGGAATATGTGTCCAGATGACTGGTTGGCTCATCCAGTAGCAGCAGACCTGCACCTGTTCTGGAAATCTTCGCAAGCTGGAGAAGATTCTTTTCTCCACCAGACAGATCACATACCGAACTGTAGATCAGCTCTTCCTCAAAACCATAGGTTTTCAGGTAAGCTATCACCTGATCATCGGTATCAAAGCCTGCATCCTCAAAATTTTTAAGAACAGTGGCCTTCTCATCAAATACCTCCCCATGCATCTGGGAAAGATATGCCATCTTAACATTTTCGCCAAGACGGATTGCCGGGTTTTCTCCTTTGATAACATCACGAAGAAGAGTCGTCTTTCCAGTACCGTTTGGTCCCACAATTGCAACCTTATCCCCTGCATGAAGAACAAAGGAAACATGTTCCATAATCTCACGGTCAAAGGTCACATTATAGTCTTCTACACTTAACACTATCTTCTCAGCTTCATTTTCTGCATTCGCATCTCCCAACTCGGATTTTCTTTCACTTTCCAAAGCTTCTTCCGGATTTTCACCAGAAACTTCCGCATCAAAAACCTCATCTGCATGAAATACGATCTCCGGCTGCTTAATATCCACAAATGGAGACTTTGTCTTTCTCGCTTCCAGACGTTCCAAAAGGGAAACTCGCGCATGCAGGCTTCTTCCCCTTGTTGCACTGTCAATGGCAGTAGCGCTGTTTCGAAGACGCTCTACAATCTTGCGGTTACGCTCGATTTCCTCCATATCTGCCGCAGCCAGCTCCTGCTGCTCAATTTTCATCTGCAAAAGTGCAAAATTATAATCCACATAATTGCCATCAAATTCCTGCATCTCCGTATTTTCCAGATGGAGGATCTTGTTGAAGCAATGATTCAGAAGATAGCGGTTGTGGGTGATCACAAGCAATGTTCCCTTATGGGAATTGATCAGATTCCGAAGTGCATTTAAGTGCTGAAAATCTAGGAACACATCTGGCTCATCCATAATAATAAATTTCGGGCTGATCATCATCTCCCGGATGGCCTGCACCAGTTTGAACTCTCCACCGCTTAAATTTGTAAGAAGCTGATCTTCATACCCAGCCAGACCCGCTGTTTTCAGCTGCTTGCGAATATTACTTTCGTAAAAGTCACCGTCAATGGCATTAAATTCATCTAAAGTCTGCTGATATTCCTCCATCAGCTCCTCCAGATGATCTGTAACTGCCATATCCTCGCAGATCTGGTTGATCTTATTCTGAAGCCTTACAAATTCTTCACTGATGTAATCAAATACCGTAACCTCTTTTTCTCTCTCAATGGTGTAAAACTGACTGACATATCCAATCCTTCCAGGTACATCCACGATCAGCTTTCCATCGTATAAATATTTATCCGGATGAAGGATCATGTTCACCAGTGTACTCTTACCGGTTCCATTGGTTCCGATAAAGGCACAATGCACATCATCCTCCAGGGTAAATGAAATTTTATTATATAACTCTTTATGTGGAAAAGAATAGGATAAATTCTCTGCTTTAATCATAAGTACTCCTCTAATAGTTGCCTTTTATTTTAATTTCGGCAGGTTCCACCTGTAATGTGCAGCCAGATACCGCATCAGGATCACCGCTGCAGATCCAAAGATCAAGGAGAACACCACTCCAAACCAGCGGTACGTATACACACAAACAATAGCTCCCACAATGGATGCACATGCATAAATATGCTTTACAAAAATATAAGGCGGCACCTCTGCCATCATATCACGGAGCAATCCTCCGCCAACACCGGTGATGGTTCCCACAAATACCAGCAGGAAAGTGTTGTCTGCAAACCCCTGACGGATTCCAGTATTTACGCCAACCACAGTAAATATCCCAAGTCCTACAGAGTCCATCACCAGCATTACTTTGTCATAAGTAACATTTCCTTTCAGCATCTCCCTTTTAAAATAAAGAAGAAAAAACACCAGCACTGAAGTAAGCACTGCTACAGCCGCATATACTGGCTTCTGAAAAACTCCCGGAGGGGTAATTCCAAGCGTCACATCACGAATCATACCCCCGCCAACTGCAGTGATCACCCCAAGAACCGAAACTCCGAAAATATCCATCTTCTGCTCCGATCCCACCAGTGCACCTGACGCTGCAAATGCAATAGTTCCAATCATCTCCAAAATAAATGTGATTGTTTCCTGATACCCCATAAAACAATAACCTCGCCCAATTTTATCCTAAAGCATGTTTAAAAAGACTTTCTGCAAGATTACGTGAATGATTTTTCAAACAGGCTCTATGCCATTCTCAAAAAACATGCTGTTTTTTCCTATAAATGACACCAAATCAGTATAACATATAATTCTCTGTTTGCCACCTGAAAATACCAAAATTCTTAATAAATTTCAGTGATGCTAAATTATTTTTCAAAAAAAGTGCAAAAATACAGCCAGAAGATTTCTCCCCTGACTGTACATGTTATTCTCTTTTAATATTTTTCTTAATCAAATGCTTTTCATACACGCCATCAACCCTTAACACCGCCAAGTGCAACACCTGCGACGATGTACTTGGAAAGTACCAGGTATACAACAACCAGAGGGATAATGGTAACAAACAGTCCTACATAAACTACACCATAGTCCGTACGGAACTGGTTGGAGCTCAGCAGCTGTACAAACATAGGAAGTGTTTTCTTGGAATCTGTTGTCAGCAAAATGGTAGGTGTAAACAGGTTGTTCCACTGTGCAATAAACTGAAAGATTGCCTGTGTGGCAACTGCCGGTTTCATAATCGGCAGGATAATTTTGTTAAAGGTATTCCACTCTTTTGAACCGTCGATTCTGGCTGCCTCGATCATCTCCAGAGAAAGTGTACTTTCCATATACTGTTTCATAAAGAAAACAACAGTTGGAGCTGCAATGGTAGGAATGATCAGCGGAACGTATGTATCGATCAGCTTCAGATCCAGCATGAAACGGTAGAAACCGATGATGGAAATCTGACTTGGCACCATCATAACTGCCATAATAAATGCCCATGCAAATTTTTTGAATTTGAAATCATATACATGGATACCATAAGCTGTCAGAGATGAAAAGTAAACTGACAGGAAGGTTCCAGGGATTGTAATGGTTGCAGAGTTAATGATTGCTTTCTGCAAAGTGATCTGCATACCGTTCTGCTTGATCATCAGGTTTTTCCAGTTCTCGATCAGGTGTGTGGACGGAATCAGGGAAACACCAGCCTTGATAGACTCAGAATCTCTTGTTGCGTTCATAACCAGAAGAACAAATGGCAAAAGTGCAATGATACAGAATAAAATACAAATAATGGTACGGAAGACTTTCTGATGCAGCATATTCTTGCTGTAGCTGTCTGCTGTTGCGGCTTTACTCATGATCTTCCACCTGCCTTTCTACGCTGTTTCTGCTCTTTTTTCATACGTCTGTCTTCGCTGTCGCTCATAGTTGCGAACAGGATCAGACTGACAACCAACGTGATAATAAACAGTACTACGGAAACGGCTGCTGCCTTTCCAACATCGCTGTTATACAGACGCATAATATACATAGCCATTGTAGTAGTCTTATCATCTGGAAGACCAACAAGTCCGGTTTCCGGAACGTTAAACAATGCCGGGATATCATACATCTGAAGACCACCGATTGCGGAGGTAACCAATGTGTACAACATAATTGGTTTCAAAAGCGGTAAAGTGATGTAGCGGAATTTTTTCCAGCCTGTTGCACCATCAATATCAGCAGCCTCGAAAAGTCCCGGGTCAATGCCAAGAACGCCTGAAATCAGAAGCAAGGTCGTATTACCAAACCACATCCACCACAGAATTGTGGAGATCAGCCCACGGCTTCCTGCTACGCTGGACATAAAATCGAAGTTCTTGCCAAGAACGCCCCAGTCCTTCAAAGTCTGGGTGATTGGTCCGTACTGGGAAAACAAAGATTTAAACAATACAGAAACAGAAGCTGCAGTGATAACACTTGGAAGATAAACGATAACCTTCATCGCACCGGTTCCTTTTACCTTAACCTTCTCATCCGTCAGCCATACAGCCAGAAGAAGGGAAACCAGAATCTGAGGAACAAAGTTGCAGCCCCACATTACAAGGGTATTTTTCAGATAGCTGAGTACATAACCTCTCTCTCCTGCAGCCATACCAAGGATATTTACAAAATTCTGAAGTCCTGCAAACTCCATGAATTCACGCCCGTTACGTTTGTAGTAGGATAAGGTACTATAATAGAAAGTATTGATCAGTGGCCACAGCTGGAACACCAGATAAGTGATAAAAAACGGTGCAATAAAGAAGTAGCCATACCTTCCATAATCAATCATTTTTTTCTTTTTCTTATTCATAACAGCCTCCTGTCTGAAGTTGCCTGCTTTTCCCAGGCAGAATGCCTGACACTGGCGGGAGTACCTGCCCCTCCGGGCTTCTGCGCCATCCTCCTCTGCCACTGGCAGTCATTCTGCTTTTTTATAGCAAAAGCAGCTGCTCGTTTATATAAGAATGTGCTGCTCCTTCTTTTGGGAAGAAGCAGCACATTCACTACTTACTTATGATTGACTCTGCAAACTCTTAAGCCACATTATTCTGCGCTCAGGTAAGAGAATGTATCATGGATAGATGCAGTCAGATCTGCAAGTGCAGTATCAAGGTCTTTTTCGCCTGTAGCATAAGCCTTGGTCTGAGTATCCATAAGGGAAAGGATCTGCTGATCTTCTGCTGTTACCATAGAAGCGTCAAGTCCGTCTGCTAATGGAAGGAAGAACTCCATGAAGTTCTGTCCAGCGTCTGGATACAGATAGCCGTTTCCATCTGCGGATGTACCAGCCTCGATGATCTTGCTGACAGCTGCTGTATTGTTTACATAGTCAGAGTTCAGAGCGTTGATTGCAACCATTCCATCTTCATCACATGTGAAGAATTTCATGATCTTAGCTGCAAGCTCGGTATCTGCACAATCTGTTGTAGCTGCAAGTCCTGTGCCGCCCCAATAGCATTTTGTCTGGGTAGGAACAAGGATTGTGTTGCCTTTCCAAGCATCACTTAAGCTCCAGTATACGAACCATGGGCATCCCATATAAGCAAGTGCTGCGTTAGAATCAACGCCATCACCACTCATGTTTGCACTCCAGTCAGCGCTCCACTGATCGGTATTGAAGGTAAGGTCTTCATCATAAAGAGTCTTAGCTGTTTCCATATATGTCTTGATGTTGTCATCAATTGTAATCTTATCGTTCTCATCATAGAAGCCCTGAGTTCTGGAACCGGTCAGGCTACGTTTGATCTCATCATAGCCGGAGAACAGTTTGCATTTTCCGCCGGAAGCATCGTTAACCTCTTTAGCTGTAGCAACGATGGTATCCAGATCTTTGAATTTCTCAGCTAATGCTGCAGGATCTGTTGTTCCAAGATATTTCTCAGCCAGATCTGCACGAACTGCGTAGCATCCAGGAGTTGCCTGCCAGAACAGTGCTCTTACGTTTCCATCAACATCGGATCCAAGATCCAGATTGTACTGATAGCTGTTTGCATAGTCATCAGCTGTGATTCCAAGATCTGCTACATTCTGTACCCAGTCGCTGTTTACATATTTCTGAACATAGTCAACTTCCAGGCCCATCATATCAGGATATAACTCATTTGAAGGATCATCAAGTACAGGATCCAGTTTGCTCTGATAATAATCAGATCCACCTGTGTTTACGAAAACGATTCTTTCGTAATCATCTGGATAAGCCTCTTTGAATGGTCCATCAAGGATCTTCTTGATATCATCGTTCCATCCCCATACTACAAAGGAATCATCTGCGGAAGCGTCACCGGTAACTTCGTTTTCCGGTGTTTCTGCATCTTCTGCCATAACCGGGACTGCACATAATGTCATTCCTGCCAGCATAGAAGCTGTTAATAATACGCTCACCATTTTTTTCTTCATGTTACTTCCTCCTTTAATTATATCTTTTAATTTTTTTAATAGCTACTTGAAATTTTTTGATGGATACAAAGTTTTCACGGAAGCTCCTTTAAAAAGGGTTCCATCCACTGTGTATTTCTCAATAACTGTTGTCTTCGGGTGCTCAATCAGCTCAATCAGCCTTTCTGCCGCTATCCTTCCGATTGCCGCTGTGTCCTGGCAAAGGGTTGTCAGCTTGGGTTCAAGAACCTGGGCGATATTAATTCCATCGTACCCGGCTACTGAAATGTCTTCCGGTATCCGAAGTCCTCTTTCCCGTATCTCGTTTATCCCTCCCATCGCTGCATAATCGTCAGGATAGAGAATACAGGTTGGCGGATCTTTCAAATCCAAAAGTTCACCGGTTCTCTCACCTGCCAGATCAGCATCTCTGTAAAAAGACGGTTTTACATATTCATCCGGTTCTTCAATCCCCAGTCTTTGCAAGGTCCGGTAAAAGCTTCCAAGACGATTCTTGGTAACCGATGTGTCATCTCCATGAATGTAAGCGATCTTGCGGTGTCCCTTCTTATATATATAGGTAACAAGTTCTTCCATTCCCTGGATGTTGTTGGATACTACCGATATCCTTCCATCACAGATATGATCGATGGTCACCACCGGAATGTCTGAAAGGAGAAGCTCCTGAACCTCTTCTGCGGTGAAATCCACACAGGCCATTACCACTCCGTCCACGCCCCGGTATCTGCAGTGCTCCAGGTAGGTCATCCTTTTACCGGAAACATTTCCGCTTGTAAAAGTAATGTCATAGCCTTTCGCCTCTGCGGTGCTTTTGAAGCTTTCCAGTACTCTGTTGAAGTAATCATGTGTGAGACCGCTTCGGGCCTCGTCCACAAATAAAACTCCCAGATTAAAGGTTCGCTTCGTCTTCAAAGCTCTTGCCGATGAGTTGGGAAGATATCCCATCTCTGAAGCCGTTCTTAATATGTAGTTTTTTGTTTCTTCTCCGATATCGGAGTAACCATTTAATGCTTTACTGACAGTGGCGACTGAGACATTACATTGTTTTGCGATTTCTTTCATGGAAACCATATGCCTGCCTCATTCTTTCCTGTTTTTCTTTCCTGTCATCTCTAAATCGTTTTCGTGAGCTTATAGTACCCCCTAGTGCACAAAAAATCAAGTGGTTTCCTGCATTTTTTGTGCGTTTTCACATCATTCTACCTATTGCACAATTTAGATATTTGTGTTTTTAACAATTTAATTGTGAATAAGAGCTCTTTCCGAAATGTTTTCGCGAAAAGTTTCGTGTTTTAAATCTCTGATTTGTAATATATAATAGATTTCATTATTACAGTAATTTTTATGTTGCTTTTAATCAGTCTTTCTATTATACTAAGAGCAAATATATACCATTATTCTTTACTTTTATTTCTAATTGCCTTTACTTATTCGTTTTCGTATGTTAATTATCTCGCTATTCAATCCAATTGATTTTTTCGAAACTACTCATTGCATTTGCAAAACATTATTACTATATAAGCGTAGATCACTGTGCAGCTTCGAAAAATAAATTAATGCACCCTGATGTAAATCACGAATAGCAATCAACCAATTAGAAAGAATTCAGCAAGAATAAAATTTATCAAAGGAGATCCACTATGAATTTCGGACATTTTGATGACGCCAATAAAGAATATGTCATTACAACACCAGATACCCCGTTGCCATGGATCAATTACCTTGGCTCCCAGGATTTCTTCACACTGATTTCCAACACCTGCGGCGGCTACAGCTTCTATAAAGATGCAAAGCTGCTCCGTATCACTCGTTACCGCTACAATAACATCCCGGTAGATTCCAATGGAAAATACTACTATATCAAAGATGGGGATACCGTATGGAATCCAGGTGCAATGCCAACCCGCACTCCTCTTGATGTTTATGAGTGCCGCCATGGACTTGGCTACAGCCGTTTCCATGGTGAGAAAAACGGCCTGGCAGCTGATCTTCTTGCATTCGTCCCTGTTGACACAGCCTGCGAGATCAACAAACTGACTCTGCGAAACAATTCAGATAAAGTGAAAGAGATTTCGTTATTTTCATATGTAGAATTCTGCCTCTGGAATGCTGTTGACGACATGACCAACTACCAGCGAAACTTAAGCACCGGTGAAGTTGAGATCATCGGCAGCACCATTTACCATAAGACCGAATACCGCGAACGACGCAATCACTACAGCTTTTTCACTGTAAATACTCCTGTAGACGGTTTTGACACCAGCCGTGATGAGTTCTTAGGACTTGGCCGCGGCAACAATGCTCCAATCGTTGTAGAGGAAGGCAAGAGCCACAATTCTGTTGCCAGCGGATGGTATCCCATTGCCAGCCAGCAGATCAATGTTTCTCTGGCACCTGGTGAAGAAAAAGAATATGTTTTCCTTCTCGGCTATTGCGAAAACCCAAAAGACGACAAATGGGAGGCTTTAAACGTGATCAAAAAAGAGCCGGCCAAGAAGATCATGGAGAAATTCGAAACTTCTGAACAGGTAAATGAAGCTTTCGCCATCCTGAATACTTACTGGAATGATCTTCTCTCCCGCTATCATGTAGAGAGTAAGGATCCTCACGTAAACCGTATGGCAAATATCTGGAACCAGTACCAGTGTATGGTAACCTTCAACATGTCCCGTTCCGCTTCTTACTATGAATCCGGAACCGGCCGTGGAATGGGCTTCCGTGATTCCTGCCAGGATCTTCTTGGATTTGTACATCTGATCCCGGAGCGTGCAAGAGAACGAATCCTTGACATTGCTGCAACCCAGTTCGAAGATGGAAGTGCTTATCATCAGTACCAGCCGCTTACCAAGCAGGGCAACCTGGATATCGGAAGCGGATTTAACGATGACCCGCTGTGGCTGATTGCTGCTGTGGCCGCTTACTTAAAGGAAACTGGAGATTATTCCATTCTGGATGAAATGGTTGCTTTTGACTGCCATATGGAAAAAGCAGCTCCTCTTTTTGAGCATCTCCGCCGTTCCTTCGAATACAGCCGCACCCATCTTGGACCACACAAGCTTCCTCTCATCGGACGTGCTGACTGGAACGACTGTCTGAACCTGAACTGCTTTTCCAATGAGCCTGGTGAATCCTTCCAGACCACAGGACCATCTGAGGGACCAGTTGCAGAATCTGTATTTATTGCAGGTATGTATGTAAAATATGGAAATGAGTTTGCAGAGATCTGCAGACGTGTTGGAAAAGAGGAGGACGCTGCTATCGCGCAGAAAGCTGTTGAAGAAATGTACCAGGCAGTCCTTGACGCTGGCTGGGATGGAGAATGGTTCCTTCGTGCTTATGACGCCACCTCTCAGAAGGTTGGTTCCCACGAATGCGAAGAGGGACAGATTTTCATTGAACCGCAGGGCTTCTGTATCATTGCTGGCATTGGCGTGAAAGAAGGTCTGGCAAAAAAAGCTCTTGATTCTGTAAAAGAGCGCCTGGATACCAAATATGGTATTATGCTTCACCAGCCGGCTTACACCAGATATTACCTGAACCTTGGTGAAATTTCTTCCTACCCGCCAGGATACAAAGAAAATGCCGGAATCTTCTGCCATAACAATCCATGGATTTCCATTGCCGAAACTGTTATCGGAAGAGGAAACCGTGCATTTGAAATTTATAAAAAGACCTGCCCATCTTATATTGAAAACATCAGCGAAATCCATCGTACAGAGCCTTATGTTTATTCCCAGATGATCGCAGGACGTGACGCAGCCCGCCACGGTGAGGCAAAGAACAGCTGGCTTACCGGAACAGCCGCATGGACTTTCGTGAACCTCTCCCAGGCAATCCTGGGTGTGCAGCCATCCTATGACGGACTTTCCATCGATCCGTGTATTCCGGAGGGCTTCGGTGACTTCACCCTCACCCGCCGCTTCCGCGGTGCCACCTATTACTTCGACGTTAAGAATCCGAATAATGTGGAAAAGGGTGTAGCTTACCTGGAGGTTGATGGCAAGCATGTGGATGGAAATGTGGTACCTGTTGAGGACGGAAAGACAGAGTATCATGTGACGGTGCATATGGAATAAAAACAAATATTACGAATTTTAGCAAGAGCCCCCGGAACCGAAATTCCGAGGGCTCTTGTTTTCCTATCTATTTTATGATACCAGTGTCAAAAGGTCAAAAAGCTGTTCGTGCTTGCACGATAAGGCTTTTGAACTTGGAACACGCCAAATATGAGAAAGTAGCGATTTACGTAGTAAATCAGCGGATTTCGAATATTTGGAGGATTGCGGGAGCAGAGTAGCTGCGTAGCAATCCGGGTATCAAATGAGTGTCAAAAGACCTTTTGACACTCATATCATTTTATTTCTCGTAAAGCGGATGAATTTCTTTTTTATACGCATATCGTATAAATACAAAGCAGATCACTCCTGAGAACACCTCTGCAATGGGAAAGGACCACCAGCAGGCTCCAAGGCCACCTACTTTTGACAGGATAAATGCAGCCGGGAGCAGTACTACCAGCTGACGCAGCACAGACACTGCAAGGCTTAAAAAACCATGTCCAAGCGCCTGAAACACAGAAGATGCAACTACAGAAAATCCTGCGATCAGAAAGCTGAGGCTGATGGTACGAAGTGCCGGGATACCGATTGCCATCATATCATCAGAGGCACTGAAAATTCCCAGAAGGCTTCCCGGAAACAGCTGAAATACAGCGAAACCAGCAAGCATAATACATACTCCGTAAATAATACTCAGCTTAATTGCTTTCGTAATACGTTTCGGTTTTCTGGCACCATAGTTGTAAGCAACAATGGGAACCATTCCATTATTCAGTCCAAACACTGGCATAAAAATAAAGCTCTGCAGCTTGAAATACACGCCAAATACCGCCGTTGCAGTAGAAGTAAAGCCCATCAGGATCTTATTCATTCCGAATGTCATAACAGAACCAACAGACGCCATAATAATAGATGGGAAGCCTACACTGTAAATGCTGCGGATCACATCACCGGAAATCTTATATTTCACAAGAGAAATATGAAGCTCTTTATTCAGCTTCATATTCACGATCACACCTGCAATTGCTGCAATGATCTGTCCGGTAACAGTGGCAAGGGCTGCTCCTGTTACTTCCATTCTTGGAAATCCAAATAAACCAAAAATCATGATTGGATCCAGAATAATATTGATAATAGCGCCAAGAAGCTGTGTTGCCATGGAATAAACCGTCTTCCCTGTAGACTGCAGAAGCTTCTCGCAGGTCAGCTGGATAAACAGGCCGAAGGACATAATTCCGATCACTCTGACATAATCCACACCATATTCCATGATCTGTGGATCCGTAGTCTGCACCCTGAAAAAAGCAGGTGCAAAAAATCCACAAACAATTGCAAATCCAATAAAGCTGAAAATTGCAAGATAAATACCGTTATTTGCAGCACTGTTGGCATACTCCTGCTTTTTCTCCCCAAGAGAGCGCGACACCAGCGCATTGATACCAACACCAGTACCGGTTCCCACTGCGATCATCAGGTTCTGCACCGGAAACGCAAGTGAAACTGCAGTAAGTGCACTCTCACTTAATTTCGCCACAAACATACTGTCCACAATATTATAAAGTGCCTGGACAAGCATGGAAATCATCATCGGTACAGACATGGTGAGCAGAAGCTTTGCCACTGGCATCACACCCATTTTATTTTCCTGAACTTTTACTTCTTTTTCCAAAAACAATCCCCTCTCTTCTGTAATTAAACCTTTTCGTTTACGGTTCACTCCGTGACCAGTAACCCTTTTTGTTCTGTCGCCTTCTTTTTTAGAGCGTGTTTGAAAAAGATTTTCTGCAAGATATGCATCACAATTTGTAGGAAATTTTGTCCAGATGGGACGTCGCAACGGGCTACGCAGACCAAATTCAGGCAAAATATACTGCAAAGCAGGGCGTGCAGATTGTGGAAATGATTTTTCAAACATGCTCCAGGCCAGTCCTCTTATTGTATATAAGTACATGCTGAATGTCAATATAAGGGTGGATTTATCTGAGAAATTATGCTATCCTTATTACTGGTTACTGTTCACTCCGTTCACAGTAACGCGCTTCGCGATGCACAGAAATCATGCAAAGCATGATTTCGCGCCGCAATTCTCGGGTTTTCTGTGAACTTTGTTCACAAAAAACACCTCGCGGAACATTACCAGTGAACAGTAACTATTACTGTTCACTGGTAACATTCCGTGAGAAGTAAACTTGACTTTTTCTTAGATTAATATTTTTTTACAAGGTTCAAAACAGAAAAACCAGATATACACAATATCTTATTTTTATAAAACGGAGGATTTTTCTTATGGAAAGACACAGCTTTGCTATGGAAATCAAAAAAGGGAAAAAAAATGAATACCGCCAGATATTAGGAGAGATCTGGCCAGATCTGACTGCATTTCTGGATCAGGAAAAGGTACATAATTTCAGCATCTGGAACTGTGATTCCCTGATTTTCGGATATTACGAAACAGACGAAAATAACGAATTTTCAGAAGAGAAAAAAGCCAGCATCCAGGCTCTCACTTCCAGAATTGACCACACCTTCACCTGGATCTCCACCCCTGGCGAAAACATGCGTCTGATGTACCACAATTTCGGTGTTGTCCGCGAAAACAAAGAGCTGATCCGCCACAGAATGTTCATGACCAGACTGAAACCTGATTGCGAGGAAGAATATAAGGCAAGACATGACGGACTGGTTGCCGCGAGAGAGGGCAGAATTGACCCGGGTCCTGACAGCAACTTCAGCATCTGGAGCGCAGGCGGATATATTTTCGGCTACGACGAGATCGACACCACTATGGAGACTGAAGAAACACCGGAAGCCCATGAAGCTACCGTTGCCTGGGAAACCCGTCAACTTGGCATCATGGACTGGATCACCAATGACTGCGACTGGCTCACAGGAACAGTCCACTCTGCAAGTGTAAGACTAGCATGGCATATAGGGAAATAAAATCATAATATGCCAAAACCCTCAATGATTTTCAAAGATCATTGAGGGTTTTTCTTGTACAGATCATATTTCAATTCTTTTCTGAGAATCTCCAATTCTTCGCCAGTCCTTATGGTTCTCATTTCCAGATAGACCCAGTCGTCTACAATATGACCAATAACCGGAGTATCCAGTTTCCGTAAGCGATCACTGATTTCCTGAGCGGAAAATCCACTTCCATTCAGGCTTCTTATCTGCAATGCAGCTCCAGGCAGTGTTTTTCCAGGTGTAGTACCACCGCCAACAGGATTTCGTGTAGAGGTTACTGCAAGTTCATATTCAGAATCATCGGCCAACAGTTCACTCATAAGCCATAATGCATTCCGCTTAAGTTCTTCTGCACTTCGACTCATCATATCATAAACCGGAATCTCTTTCTCCAACCGACCTTCATCCAGATAAATACTTACTGTCTTATCCAACGCGGCAGCTGTAAACTTATCGATCCGCAGTGCCCGCATGAGAGGATGCCTGGAAATCTTTTCGATCAAATCTTTACGTCCTGCCAGTATTCCTGCCTGTGGTCCGCCCAGAAGTTTATCTCCACTGAAAGATACAATATCTGCACCCTTCTTCAAAAGCTCCTGTACGGTCTTTTCAGGCTCGATTCCATAAAAGGCAATATCCACAAGGCTCCCACTTCCAAAATCCACCAAAAGGGGAATTCCGCGGTTATGTGCCGCTTCTGCAAGCTCTGCAAGCTCTGCTTCATGGGTAAAACCGGTAATCTGATAGTTGCTGGTGTGCACTTTCAGAAAGGCAGCTGTATTCGCCGTCACTGCATTTTCGTAATCCTCCAGATAAGTCCGGTTGGTAGTCCCCACTTCTACAAGCATCGTTCCACTCTGACTGCATACATCAGGAATCCGGAACTTCCCGCCAATCTCCACAAGCTCTCCTCTGGAAACTACGGTTTCCCCTCCAGAGGCCAGCGCTGTCAGCATGAGCAGCACTGCTGCCGCGTTGTTATTCACTGTAATGGCAGCCTCAGCACCTGTCAGCTTACAGAGATTTTCAGCAAAATGATCATATCTGCTTCCCCTCTTCCCATCTTCCAGATTCAATTCCAGATTGGTATATCCGGTCATCAAAGGTACAAGCTCCGACACCAGTCTGTCCCCCAGAGGCGCTCTTCCCAGATTTGTGTGGAGAATCACACCGGTAGCATTGATCACTCGCTGCATCTGCCTCTGGCTCCTGTGCGCAAGCAGTCTATTCATTTCCTGCAAAATGTACTCTGTATAATCTAATGTTGTCCCAGACAAAGCTTTCATATCAGACAACTTCACCAGTAAACCATCCTTCTGCCCTGATAGTCCGGATGTATCCAGGAACACCGCTGGCTTTTCTTCCGTAAAAATCTGCTGACGCATGGCATCCCGCAGCTGCGCTTCCACTTTTCTGGCAGCTTCCAGTACTGCACAATGCCCATACTGTTCCGTCAGTTCTTTCGTCCGTTCCATTCCCATGATCCTGTCAATTTTGGGCAGTCTGCGAAACAATTCATTTCTCCTGTTCAAAAAGCTTTTCTCTTCTTTATGGGCTTTCGAAACATGCAGCTTCCTGTCACCTTTATCCATTATTTTTCTGCGCCTCAATCCGCTCCGCCAGATCATTCAGATACACCCAGCGATCCATTTTCTCTTCCAGCTGTTTCTCCGCTGCCTCTTTATCAGCCATAATCTCACGAAGTTTCACGGAATTGGTGGCATTTGCCATCATATCATTCTCCAGCCTGGCAATTTTCTCTTCAAGTCTGGCTATATCCTCATCAATAACGGCATATTCACGTTCTTCTTTATAAGTAAATTTCAGTTTTTCAGACTTCTGTCCCTGCTTCCAGTCTTTTCTGGTAGGTTTTTTCTCTTCATCCTCTGTACTGTTATTTCCAGAAGCTGCTTTGTCCGACAAACTGCTGCCAGTCCCGGCACCAATTTCACTGCTTCCAGCCCCATATTTCCGCGTTTTCGCTTCTGCATAATCTGTATAACCACCCTCATACTGGGTCAGTTTTCCATTCCCTTCAAAGGCTAAAATGCGGTCCACCACATCATCCAGGAAATAACGGTCGTGAGATACCGTGATCACAATTCCGGAAAATGTAGAAAGATAATCTTCGAGAATGGTCAGTGTAGGAATGTCCAGATCATTACTTGGCTCATCCAGAAGAAGTACATTTGGCGCCTCCATCAGTACCTTCAGGAGATACAGACGTCTCTTCTCTCCTCCTGACAGCTTGGCTACCGGTGTATACTGCATTGCAGAATCAAAAAGAAAACGCTCCAGCATCATAGATGCGCTAATCTTTCCATCACGTGTAGGAATAAACTCTGCTACATCACGGATATAATCAATCACCCGCTGGTTTCCATTCATATCCGGCACTTCCTGGGCGAAGTAACCGATCTTGATCGTCTCCCCAATCTCCACGGTACCGGAATCCGGTTCCACCATTCCGTCAATAATACGGATCAAAGTAGATTTTCCGCATCCATTTGGTCCGATAATTCCAAGTCTCTGATTTCTCAGCACAATATAGTCAAAATCATCCAGAATCACCTTATCGCCATAGCTTTTGGAAATGTGATGAAGCTCTACTGTCTTTTTCCCCATTCTGGTCTCCACAGAGTCCATCTGCACATCTGTCTCCTGAACAGGCGCCTTGCCATTTTTTAACGCTTCCAGACGCTCCAGACGGGCCCGCTGCTTGGTGCTTCTTGCACGGCAGCCACGCTTCGCCCATTCCAGCTCCATACGGAGAATGCTCTGTCTCTTCCTCTCAGAAGCCAGCTCCATCTCTTCTCTTTGTGCTTTTAATTCCAGAAATCCTGAATAATTGGCATCATAGGAATATACTTTTCCATGACTGATTTCCAGAATTTTATTGGTAACTTTGTCAAGGAAATAACGGTCATGCGTAACCATGATCACAACGCCTTTAAACCGGTTCAGGTAATCCTCCAGCCAGGTTACCATCTCATTATCCAGATGGTTGGTAGGCTCATCCAGAATCAGCACATCAGAAGGGTTTACCAGAGTTCTGGCCAGAGCTACACGCTTCTTCTGTCCACCAGAAAGCTGCTCCACAGGGACATCATGTTCTGTAATCCCCAGCTTATTCAAAATATTTCTGGCCTCGCTTTCCGTGCTCCAGTCCTTCTGCCATTTCCCATCAGCCACATAGTCCTGTACAATGGCACCTTTTGGAAAATCTGGCATCTGAGGCAGATAGGTGATACGAAGGCCATTCTGGGAAATCACCTGTCCCTCATCTGTCTCCTCTTCCCCTGCAATGATTTTCAGCAGAGTACTTTTTCCAGTTCCATTGATTCCAATGATTCCGATTTTATCCCCATCATGGATTCCATAGGAAATATCATCAAAAATCTTTTTATCTCCAAAAATCTTGCTTACATGTTCAATGTTCAGTACATTCATAAAAACCATAACTCCTTTTTCACCATCCACTGGCATTTATTTCAGTATTTTCCGCCTCTGTCAGTTTCTTTTTTTCTCAAAACCATGGATCCAGTCTGATTTCAGATAAAAAACCAAAAACAGAATGGAGCTTAATGACCAGGTCAGTGGATAAGCCCAGAATACAGTCTGGATCACCGGATGCAGCTTCACAGCGATGGTTATATAAGTCACACGGATCACGCACCAGCAGCCCAGCATAACGAACATGGGCACCGTAGCTCTTCCCGCTCCACGCATAAGTCCTGCAATGCAATGGGAAAAGGCAAGCAGAAAATAGAACAGAGTAATGATATGTGCTTCTTTCACTCCAAAAGCAATCACTTTCGGATCATTGTTAAAAGCGGCAATAAATACCGGGCTTGCAAAATACACAATAATTCCCACGATCTCTGCCATCGAAATACTGCAGAGGATACCAATACGGGCTCCTTTTTTTGCCCTGTCATATTTCTTTGCGCCCAGATTCTGACTGATAAATGTGGTCAGCCCCATAGAAAAACAGGTAATAGGCAGAAAACCAAATCCCTCAACCTTGGAATATGCCCCGCATCCAGCAACAGCCAGCTTGCCGAAGCTGTTGATATTAGACTGCACTACCACGTTTGCAATAGCGATCACGGAATTCTGGATGCCAGCAGGAAGACCGTTGGATACGATCTGTTTCAGCATATAGGAGTCCAGGCGAACATCCCTAAGGGAAACCGTATACTCCTCCGGGCTTTTTTTCATCAGACGGTACAGGCACAAAAATGCACTCATAAACTGGGAAATGATAGTGGCAAGAGCTGCGCCCTCCACACCCATTCCAAGTCCGCCTACAAAAACCATATCCAGAGCTACATTCAAAAGTGATGAAAAAATCAAGTAATACAATGGATGACGGCTGTCTCCCACTGCCTGCATAATGCCTACAAAATTGTTATAAAGAACCAGCCCCAGGGATCCCATGGCATATACCTGGAAATACAGGGTGGATTTCGGCAAAATATCTGCTGGTGTTTTCATAAGGATCAGAATCTTCGGTGCAAGCACAACACCGCCAGCTGTAAGAAGTATACCGCACAGAATACCAAAAGCCACCGTGGTATGAATCGCCCTGTGAAGCTCCTTCTTCTGCCTTGCGCCAAAATATCTCGCTATGATAACGCCTGCTCCCATAGCAAGACCCTGAAAAAATCCTACCAGCAGAAATGTAAGACTGCCGGATGAACTTACCGCAGCCAGTGCATCACTTCCCAGAAAGTTTCCCACGATCAGAGAATCTGCTGTATTGTACAGCTGCTGGAACAGGTTTCCCAGAAAAAGCGGGAACGCAAATCCCATCAGTTTCTTCCAGATAGACCCCTCTGTCAGCAGATTTTTGTTTTGTGAATTATTCATCTTTTTCCCCTCCATCAATCCTTTTTATCGTAACATACCGCACCTGCTTTTTCAATCGTAAGTTGCGATATGCTGTCCACTCCCCCCTGCAAGCGTGTTTCTCTTCGCTCCATTCATAGCAACACGTTTCGCGTTACACAAAACTCATGCATCCGCAAGATTTCACGCTCAGATTCTCGTTTTTCTGTGAACTTTGTTCGCAAAAACACCTCGCGGAACATTACCAGTGAACAGTAATGTTGCGGAACAGGTTTTCACAAATCCAATTGCAAACGTCCATATTTCGTGTATAATAAAACATATCATTATAATTATTTTTTCATACTTTTCGTAAATTTAAGGAGGACATATATTTGAAAAATCTGGAAACCATTTGGAGCAAAGCGGCTGCCCGGGAACAGACTCTGAAAGAATATCCTCGTCCGGATATGGTACGCCGTCACTGGATCAATCTGAACGGCATGTGGGACTACCTGATCACTGACAGCCGCATTCTTCCATGGCAATTTTATAAAAGCGAATATTTCCCCTTTGACGGACAGATTTTGGTGCCCTTTTCACCTGAAGCGCCTCTTTCCCAGGTAAAGCGCCAGCTTTTGCCAGATGAAACCTTATGGTATTCCCGTACCATCCAGTTGCCAGAGAACTGCCTGGATACAGAAAGTCAGCGGCTTCTTCTGCATTTTGGAGCTGTAGATCAGATCTGCAGCGTGTACATTAACGGAAAGTTCGTCAGCTATCACAAGGGCGGCTACCTTCCATTTACCACAGATATTACAGACTTTATCACAGAAGATCTCACAGTCTCTATCCTCATAAGTGTCCACGACTTCAGTGACACCTCCTATCATGCCAGAGGCAAACAGCAGCTGAAACGCGGCGGTATGTTCTATACTGCCCAGAGCGGGATATGGCAGACTGTATGGATGGAGATCGTACCGAACGAATACATAAGAGATGTGCGTGTTACCCCGGATTGGGACAATGGTCTGGTCCGGATGCGCATCCGCGTATCCTCCCCATCCTTGACTGAAAATGCATCTCCTGCCCATATAAGTCACACGGCAGCGGATCAGACAGATTCTCAGGGAACTGTTTTGGCTTTTTCACCTGACAGGCAGAATTCATCCAATGTGATCTGTAAGGTTTACCCACCTGTTTTTCTCGAAGCAGACGGACTTAACGATACATTATGCCAGGATGAAATAACTGCCGCCGCAATCCGTCCCGGAAAAGGAGCCACCCTCTCCATCCCGGAAAATATGCAGAAGTCCTGGACTCCCAAAGAGCCGTGGCTTTACCCCTATTCCCTGGAATATGGCAAAGACCGGGTTCTTGGATATTTCGCACTCCGCAAATGTGACGTACAGATAGCTGACGATGGCTATCCACGCTTTTTCCTGAACGATCAGCCATATTTTCAGAGCGGCGTGCTGGATCAGGGCTACTGGCCAGACGGGCTTTATACAGCACCTTCCGACGAAGCTTTCATCTACGATATTCGTGCAATGAAAGATCTTGGCTTTAACATGCTCCGCAAGCATGGCAAAATCGAAGCAGACCGCTGGTATTTCCACTGTGACCGCATGGGAATGCTGGTATGGCAGGATATGCCTAACGGCGGTTCTTCCTACCATCACTGGTTTGTCACCTATCTGGCCACATTATTAAACTGGATGCGCATTCCAGTAAAAGACCTCCACGCCCGCCTGCTCTCCCGCACAGATGAATTCGGCCGTCAGGAATACATTGACGATATCCGGGATATGGTCAGGACACTGTATAATCATCCTTCCATTGTCACATGGGTACCTTTCAACGAAGGATGGGGACAATTTTCCACCAAAAAAGTCACAGATTTTATTCACCGTCTGGATCCTTCCCGCCTGGTAGATTCTGCCAGTGGATGGTTTGATCAGGGCTGTGGTGATATTAACAGTCTCCATTATTATTTTCTTGGACTTCCAGTACCAGAATCAGACCGTGTACTTGCTTTATCTGAATTTGGAGGTTACTCTCTTCGCCTGCCAGAGCACAGTGCCTGTAGAAACATTTACGGATATAAGAAATTTACCACCAGCGAGGCGCTTACCGACAGCTTCTCCAGGTTGATGGAAAACACTATCGTACCTTCTGTAAAAAATGGATACTCTGCAACTGTTTTCACGCAGCTTTCTGATATTGAAGAAGAAACCAACGGACTGATCACTTACGATCGTAAAAAGATTAAAATGAATCCGTTGATTGTACAGAAATGGAATACGAAGCTGAAGAAATCTTTACACAGTTAACTGTTAAACGCATATTTATCTGACAAAACAAAAAAACAGAAGCCTTGCAGTCTTTTTCCATATACTGCATAGCTTCTGTTTTGTTTTCTTAAGCGCCAGCTTCAGAATTTATTTCCAGCTGACATTTACGTTTCGCATTTAAATTAGTTATTACTGCTGATTGCATTTATAGCAATTAGTTTGCTGCTTCTTCGTCAGCTGCCGCATCGGTCTCAGCCTCTGCATTTTCCACATTGTCTTCTGTCTTGATCAGAGAAACGAAAAGTGTCTCAGCGATAGGCTGAATGTCATCAGATTTCGGTCCGATCTGAACATTGTACATCATTCCCTCAGCATCCTCCAGGAAAGCGATTCCGTATGTACTTTCAGTCTCGAAGGAAACCGCATAGAGTCCGTTAATGCAAACCTTCTCAACATCTTCATACTCTGTAGCCAGCTCATCAGCCATGGAATACAGATCATACTCTGTTCCAACATCTGTAGCGGTCACTACCATGTTCACGCCTTCTTCAGAATCCGGATCCTGTGCCTGGAACATAACACCGTCTGCAGCATCTTCATCTGAAATTTCCAGAACATCCCAGTTACTTGGTACATAGAGATCGAAGCCTGGCTCAAAAGATAACCATGTTCCTTCATATGCAGCTTCATCAAGCATGTCCATTGTTAATTCTGTAATCTCATCATCTGCAGCCTCAGTATCTTCTGCTGCATCTGCCTCAGCCCATACAGGAGCAGAAGATCCGGTTACCATTGCTGCGGTACATAACATAGCCATAACTTTTTTCCAGTTTTTCATTTTTCTACCTCACTTTTATCATATTTTGTGATATTATATAGAGGATCTAAAAAGTTTATAATACTTTCTAACGCCTCATCACCTTGAGGTTACTATATCCGATTTATTTTGAAAAAACAATATACATGGGATGAAATGACACTTTCAGTGATATTTTGATGTTACTGTTCACAGCAACATTTTGATTTACTGCAGGTTTTCATTCTTTTGGAGGATTTCAGCATTGAACATTGCAATAATTGATGATGTGCAGCAGGATCTTGATGCACTTGTAGAAGCTACCCGGGAACATTATGACCAAAGACAGATATCTATCCAATTACATACCTTCTCTTCACCTGAAGACTTCTGGAACAGCTATTCTCCCGGCAGTTATGACCTGATTTTTCTTGATATCTACATAAAGCAGGCCAATGGTATGGACCTGGCCGCCCAGCTTCGGGAAAAAGGCGACTCCTGCGCTCTTATTTTTGTTACCAGCAGCGATGCTTTTGCGGTTGCCAGTTACGACGTGCAGGCAGCTTATTATCTTCTGAAGCCTCTTGATACAAACAAGCTCATAAAGGTATTGGACTCCATTCAGATCAAGCGTGTACAGGATACACGATATATAGAGGTGATCTGCGATCGTACCCTTCTGCATGTTCCTGTAAAAACCATTTTATATGCAGACACCTTTCACAATGCTGTCCAGCTTCACACAGACGCAGGAGTTCTGCGCACATACCTGACTTTCCAGAAATTCGAGGAACTGATTCACGATCTCCCCTGTTTTCTCTCCTGCTACCGCGGCTGTCTTGTGAATATGGACCGCATTTACAAAACACTGGAGGAGGGCTTTCTTCTGGACAACCAGGAAACCGTCCAGATCCGTAAACGGGGAGCTAACGCAATCAAGAAGGAATATCTGAATTATCTTTTCTCGTAATACAAAAGTCTGCACAACTGGTTGCGCAGACTTTTATATGTGGAAGAAAGACCCGGCAAAATTTCTCAGCCTGTCAGCCGGCTTTGTCCGAAAGCCGTAAATCCATATCTTCCAGTGGAATAAACACATTCGCCCGGAATACACCGTTTCTGGCAGAAAAGTCGGCATATCCACCATATTTCTCTGCTGTTTTGGAAACAGAAGCAATTCCAATTCCCTGCCCGCTGTGACTTGTGGAATAAAAAGCTGCCCCATTTCTCTGCACTTCTCCTGCATAGGTGTTTTCAATATTGATCAGAAGTTTTCCCATTTTTACTTTGCAGATGCAATTTACATAAGCCTCATCCGCGTTCTCTTCTTTTTGCACTGCTCTCACTGCATTTTCCATCAGATTACCAAAAATCCTGCAGATATCCAGATCAGAAATTTTCATTTTCTCTGGAACCTCTACTGAATATCTGTACTTTATACCTTTTTGCTCCAGCTGTGACGCATAGTAATGTAAGATTGCATCCACAGACATGTTCTTGCAATAGCATACTGGTGTCTGCATTTTTTCGGTGCTCTCCTGTGCGAACTGATGAAAATACGCTTTCAGTTCTTCATAATGTTCCTGTTCCAGCAGAATGGAAGCAGTACGGATATACTGTCTGAAGTCATGTCTTGTACGGCTTGCCTCTTCCAGTGCATCAGTTAACTTCTGATAATGCTCCTTTTGCATAAGCAGACGCAATTCCATCTGTCTGGACTGTTCTTCATAGATCAGCCGCATCCGATAGCCTTCTGTCAGTTCTCTCCAGAGAAACATTCCAAATATACCTGTCAAAATGATGCCGCCCCATTCCGGAAACCAGCCGCCAATAATCGGATCATACAAAGACCATATGCGGTCTGCTGCCAGAGATACTGCGTAAATTACGGTTCCTGCAAGAAGAGAAATGCCCTGCATCCCTTCCGTATAGAAAAACGCAGTTAAAACAAGGCATACAGCGGTAAACCATTTCAGCACCTCTGTTGCCGCTGAAATACCATAAGAAAGAGCTGCGGTCTCCATTCCCCCTGCAAAAATCCCGGCAAGCGTAACCCCAAGACCTGCCACAGCTGTAGCAAGAACCCCCCATACCATCCACTTATACTTTTGCCCTGTGATCTCATATTCCAGCAAAAGCATTGCCGGAAAAGCAAGAAAATAGAACAGCATTTCAACAGAGAACCAGGGCTGTACTCTTAGTGCCAGATATGTATGCAGAAGGGGATAGCAGGTATATCCGAGCACACAAAGGCATACTCCTGCAAAAAGTACATTTGCCCTGCTTCTGGTTTTAAAAAATGCCCATACGGAAAACGCCAGAACCAGAATGATCAAGGTAAATACAGAGGAATTGATAAACACCGAAATTCCCCTTATGGTGTTTATTTTTAAAGGATTTCCAAAAACAGGTACACTCTGGATTCCCGGCGAAGCAGAGCTTTTATCTGTCACTGCAATCAGAATTTCTAATGAAGTATTGGTCTTGAAGGTAAACATTCTGTTCTGAGTCCGTTCCACATAATGATCCGGGTCCGGATTTCCCATCTGTCCGACCAGAACACCATCCACATACAAATTATATGCTGAAAAAATTTCCGGCAGATACAAACCATATGTATGCTGCTCAGCGGGAAGCATGATTTTTAACCGGTATGTACCACTTCCATACGGACTTCTCCCACTGTTTCCAAGTTCCATTCCACCATATTCCCCAATAGAAATATAACGAAAATAATATTTATCCAGATCATCCTCCGGCGTAAGAAGTGCATCCGGATAATATTCCCATTCTCTGGACAAATAATAGACAGGAAAGCTCTCATAGGAGCCATCTGCATACAAAAGTCCGTGTATGGCTTTTTCCTCTCTTGTCATATATTTGTTATTTGAACAATACAACACGTAAAAAACATAAAGGATAGAATCATGGTTATGATTACAATTCCCCACAGCAGCTTCCTTCCTTTTTTATTTGCTTTGTTCTCCTTCACCCCGTTCCCCCTTTCGGAGCTTTTTGCCGCGTCTCATTGGTATATTCCATAACAATATTAACAAAATTACAATTATTATAACAATTGAAGCCGTTTTTTTATGTTGACTGTTAAGATTCTCATCTGAATTCGCTTTCTGGTTTTTGACATTTTCCGAAAGAAGTTCCTCAACCTGTTCTGACAGCTTTTCTTCCCCTGAGTCCGCCGCATTTTCCAGACTGTCCCCTTCCGGATCATCCTCTTCTATATTTCCATCATTCTCCGTCTGATTTTGTGGTTGCTCTTCCACTGTATAATCTCCGGTTTTATCAATGGGAATCACCGCAGCGTTCTGTGCATCATTTACCGAACCTGTATAGGAGTTACCTTCTTCGTCTGTCAGCATAGTCTGAGAGTCACGGTTCGCATACGGAATCTCCACGGTAGCTCCTGGAATATCTGTAACAGCTTCTCCATTTTTGGAAATTTTTACAGAAACATCACTTCCCACCCAGGAAATGTCTGTCTCAATCTGATCCTCCGCTTTTATATTCCAGTCTTTTACCACTTCCACAGGAACCCTTACCAGCACTCCGTCTCCTTCAAAAGGAATCAGCTTTACACCATTCTTCATAAGATCCAGCAGCCTGTTTCCTACAAGGATGGCGGAAGTATCCGTTACCCGCTCCGTTTCATTGTCAATATCCGGAAGCTCTTTGCCATCCCTGTCTGCATAATTGCGCTTGTACCAGTGCTCATTAGAAATCAGCTCCTCACCATACACAAAAGTATATACCCCGGTACTTCCACCTGGATAGGTTACGTAAATTCCATATTCCCAGCCAGCTTTAAGAACACTTTTTTTCAGATACAGACCCTTTCTGTCAAAATAGAAATTACTTTTGCTTATTTCTTTATCTCCCTTATTTTCCTGCAGATATACCTGCAGATTGTCCAGCTGTTCATCTGTAAAACGGTCTAATATCATAGGAAAAAACAGAGTATCCACGCCAACCACACAGCACGTCTGTACTTCCGGCTGATCCGGGCGCTGAACGGTAATATAAGCAGACGCCCCCGGAACAGTAAGCTCCTGATCCACCGTGCAGCCTTCTGGAGCTGCAAAAGTTCCCGTCACTTTATAAACGCCAGGAGCATTCACATCAACCTGACTGAAATCCCATACCGAAGGCATGATAACAGCCGGATGGGCCGCAGTATCCTCATATTCTTCACAGGTGCTCCCAAGAATATAAAAAGTCTCCTCCAGCTCGGTCCGTACTTCTGCCAGACTCTGCCCCGCCCGCACCGCATATACCATACAGCGCTGCAGGCTTTTTTCGTCTATATCCTCACAAGAACGGATAACAGTATCTTTTGGTACTGTCCCACCAATCGTTCCAGGCTGATAACTGAGTATCTCCAGGCTTCCATCTGACTGATAGCGGTATTTAAGATTTCTGGTTTTCCCTTCATTATAAATAACTGTCAGTGTATATATATTTTCAGCTATCATACTCTGGCAGGAAAGATACATCCCATCGGTATCCGCAAATCCATATCCTTCCTCGCTTACATTTACCCAGTCCTCTCCTTCTTTTTGAAGCCATATTTCCATTATATCTGGATTCTGCTCTGTGATCCATGGAAAATAGTAAATACCTGCTGAAATCATTCGGGAATACACCTGAATCTCCGGCTGTCCCGGATTCTGTACAGAAATCCATGCTGTCCATTCCGGAAGACCGACATTGCTTGTATATCCTTCCGGAAGTCTCACTGTCCCTGTAATCTTATAGGCTCCCACAGTCTGAATATCAATTCCGGAATAGTCCCAGATTGCATCCAGATAAAGCTCTTCCCCATCTTCTGTATATGCAATGCAGCTCATGCTATTATAAATTTCCTGCAGTTTCTGCAGGCTTCCGCCTTTCAAAACTGCTCCAGCAGGTATGTAGAAAATTCTGGAAAAATCCCTTATTATATTTTCTGCTGCCCTTACTTCCTGCCCGCTTTTCCAGGCAAATATGCAAAGCAAAAAGAAAAAAACACTTATCAGACCTTTTAACCTTTTTTTCATTGATTTTCTCCCTTGTCCCAAGCATATAAGATTTTATCGTATAATACAAGAAACCTGTGGCGAACCGCAGGTTTCCGTGAAAAATGGGTGTTACTGTTTACTTTATCACAACAACAAGAGCGTGTTTGAAACAGGCTCTAACTTTGCATTGTACCGTAATATGTTTTACATGAATGTCCTACTATCAGAAACAAAACTCCCTGAAAAAATCACATTCTGCATCATTGCACTGGGCAGCATCAATTGTTTTTACATCGCAGTGGAACACGTGACCAAGTTTATTAACCTTATCTCCAAACACACGATATACAAAGGGCACATTATTCTCCATCAGTTTCTGGACTAATGCAGGTGCCTGTGCTTTCTGATGATCTGCCACGGAAGTCATGCAAAATACAGGAGGATAAACATCTGTAATGCCGTTCAGCACATCAATGCTCTCCAGTTCTTCCTCTGTACCACCTTCCGGAAGAAGTTCCTTCATGATCAGTGTCGTCATATTGTCTGACCCTTCCCTTTGGATCCTGTACACACCGCAATTTAAAGCAATTGCAGTAAGGGCAAACCCCTCTGGTACAGCAAAATCATATTTGGCAGCATATGCCGGATTCGTGCAGATTGCTGCATAAAGTCCCAGAAGATGAGCTCCTGCAGAATCTCCTACCGCAAAAATACGTTCTGTATCAAAATGAAATCTTCCTGCACGCTTCATCACCCACTTGCATACCAGATTTACATCTTCTAACTGTGCTGGAAATTTGCTCTCAGGAGCCAGACGATATGTAAAGTTTACAACTGCAAATCCTCGCTGTGCAAGACTCATACAATAGTACTGGTACCTTTCTTTGTCTCCATACATCCAGGCTCCTCCATGAACGCTGATAATGACCGGAAGGTCTTCTCCCTGTGCCTGCTTCGGTCTGTATACATCCAGCCTCTGCATTTCCCTGTCATCATGTCCATATACAATATTATCCCAACGTTCGATATCTTCCGGGGTATTCATAAGAGCATCGCGCTCATCATCTGCCTTTTTAAATTCTGATCTGATCTTATCACTTAATTCAGACATTGTAGTTCCTCCAGGTAATGTATTTTCTATGAATATTATAAATGAATTATATAGAAAAAACAACAGGAAAGAATCCTGCTTGCTGCATAAAAAAAGAACACCCAATCAACTCAGGTGTTCTTTAAAGATTCGCTATTAGTCTTCAACTTTAACGATCTCTTTTTTGTTATAGCTTCCGCAAGCCTTGCAAACTCTGTGTGGCATCATAAGTGCGCCGCATTTGCTGCATTTTACAAGGTTCGGAGCGCTCATTTTCCAGTTTGCTCTTCTCTTATCGCGTCTTGCTTTGGAAGATTTATTCTTTGGGCAGATGGACATTTCGGTTACACCTCCTTAAATTTACTGAATATATCACTGATAGCTGCCATACGGGGATCCTTAGGCTCCTCGGCACATCCGCAGGGACCATCATTCAGATTCTTCCCGCATCTGCTGCAAATCCCTTTGCAGTCTTCTTTACATAAGACTTTCAAAGGCCAGCTCATCAGTACCTCAAGATAGACCAAACGGTCCACATCCAGGTCATAGCCGGTGAGATAGCTGCTCTCATCCAGATCATTCACACGTTCTTCATCCGTAAGCTTCATGTCAAGTTTCCTCTTGAATTCAAAAGGAATCCTGGTCCTAACCTCTTCCAGACATCTGTCACATGGAATTCCAACAGTCATAAGACCGCTTCCCTCCAGTTCCAGAACTCTGTCTCCGGTATTCGTAATCGTAAGCTCTACAGGTTCCTTCGCCAGTACTGGAAAGGTTCCCTGCTGGAAGGTGATGGTATCCATCTCAAAAGCAACACTGTAGTGCTGGCTCTTACCCTCGCTGGATGAAATGTCTGATAAATGTATCTGCATAATCGTCTCCCTATTCACACTTAATCAATTATACATACCCTGTCATTATTTGTCAACTTGAATTTTCCCTTATATACAATAAATTTTCAAAAAAATTACAAAAGCTGACGAAATTTCAGGTGGAATATAAAATCAATTTCCTGTTGCATATAAAATCCTGCCAGAGCGTATGATTCTCTGGCAGGATTTATGCATTTTTACAAAGTAATGCAGTATTACCGCAAAGCAGCCTGCCTCTCAGCAACTGACTTTGCCCATGTACTGCTGATCACACTGCAGCTAATTATTTTACAAGTGCTACCGTATCACGGCAGATTGCAAGCTCCTCGTTAGTCGGAATAACTGCAACCTTTACCTTGGAGTCAGCACCGGAAATAACAACTTCCTCGCCCATAGCCTCATTAGCCTTAGCATCAATTGTAACACCAAGGAATCCAAGATAAGAGCAGACTTTCTCACGAATCATGCCAACATTCTCGCCGATACCAGCTGTAAACACGATTGCATCAACACCGTTCATAGCAGCTACATATCCACCTACATATTTCGCAATGCCATAGCAGAGAACTTCGATTGCATTCTTAGCATCCTCGTTGCCCTCAGCGGCTGCAGCTCTAAGGTCACGCATATCACTGGAAACACCGGACATACCCTGAAGACCGGATTTCTTATTGAGAACATTCATAACACCTGCAAGATCCAGATTCTCTTTCTTTGCAATGTACTCAACGATAGCCGGATCAATGCTTCCGGAACGTGTACCCATTACAACGCCTTCAAGAGGAGTAAGACCCATTGTGGTATCTACACATTTGCCATTCTGAACAGCGCTGATGGAGGAACCGTTTCCAAGGTGGCAAACGATAACTTTAGAGTTGTCTTTGTCAAGACCAAGGAACTCAACAGCACGTTTGGATACAAAGCTGTGGGAAGTTCCGTGGAAACCGTATCTTCTTACCTTGTAGTTCTTGTAGTATTCAATTGGAAGTCCGTACAGATAAGCTTTTGCAGGCATTGTCTGATGGAAAGCAGTATCAAATACACCTACCTGAGGTACATTTGGCATAAGCTCGGAGCATACACGGATACCGATCAGGTTAGCCGGATTGTGAAGTGGTGCAAGGTCATTGCACTCTTCTACTGCTTTGATCATCTCATCTGTAATAATTGCAGAAGAAGCAAATTTCTCGCCGCCATGTACGATACGATGACCAATTGCATTAACCTCTGCAAGACTCTTGATCGCACCTGTTTTCTCATTGGTAAGAGCTTCCAGAACCATCTGGATTGCTTCTTTATGAGTCGGCATGGAAGCTTCTGTGATCTCTTTGTCGTTTCCGGCTTTCTGATATACCAGTCTTCCGTCAATTCCGATTCTCTCGCAAAGTCCCTTTGCAAGAACTGCCTCTGTGTCAGAATCGATCAGCTGGTATTTTAAAGAAGAACTACCGCAGTTAATTACCAATACATTCATTTTTTTACTCTCCTGTTTACATGATTATGTATTACCCGATGCCGGACATTTTATTCTTGGCATCTCTTCAAGGACATGTGCCCTTAATCACAATACGATTCAGCCTTTGGAAACTAATCTGAAATTAGTCCTGAGCCTGGCACTGTACGGATGTGATAGCTACAACACCAACGATATCGTCAGCGGAGCATCCACGGGACAGGTCATTTACAGGTTTTGCGATACCCTGGGTGATAGGTCCGTAAGCTTCTGCTTTTGCAAGACGCTGAGCCAGCTTGTATCCGATATTTCCTGCATCAAGGTCTGGGAAGATAAGAACGTTAGCCTTACCTGCAACCGGGCTTCCCGGAGCTTTAGAAGCACCTACGCTTGGAACGATAGCCGCATCCAGCTGGAACTCTCCGTCAAGTGCAAGGTCCGGATTCTGCTCTTTCGCAATCTTGGTAGCCTCAACAACTTTATCAACATCTGCATGTTTCGCACTTCCCTTTGTAGAATGGGAAAGCATAGCTACTACAGGCTCTTCCTGTACAAGAAGCTTGAAAGATTCAGCAGAAGAAGCTGCGATTGCTGCAAGCTCTTCTGGATTCGGGTTCTGGTTCAGACCGGAATCACCAAATACAAAGGCGCCGTTAGCGCCATACTCGCAATCTGGAACAATGATCAGGAAGAATGCGGAGACAAGTTTGGTACCTGGTTTTGTCTTCAGGATCTGAAGGCATGGTCTTAAAGTATCAGCTGTGGAGTGGCAGGCTCCGGAAACCATTCCGTCTGCGTCGCCCATCTTAACCATCATAACACCATAATACAGATACTGGTTCAGAAGAATCTCCTTAGCCTGCTCTGGTGTCATACCTTTCTTCTGTCTTAACTCTACTAATTTGTCAATATATCCCTGAGTTTTCTCAGATGTTGCAGGATCTACGATCTGTGCACCGGAAATGTCGAAGCCGCCTTCAGCTGCGCTCTTCTTAACTGCCTCCTCATTACCTACAAGTACAAGCTTAGCAATTCCTTCTTTTAAAATCTTGTCTGCTGCTTCAAGAGTTCTCATGTCCTCTGTCTCTGGCAGTACGATTGTCTTAATGCTGGATTTTGCTCTTTCTTTGATTACATCAATAAATCCCATGATTAAATGGCTCCTTTCATTTGTTACAGTAATCCTCTGGGAACTGGCATAAGTATCCATTTCCCATTCAGTAACTTAACCTCATTATACGCCACCCCGCCTTGTATTTCAAGCTTTTCAATGTTAGAATATGGAAGAACAACGTATTTTTTGAGGTGCAATTTTATGAAAACAGCCGGAATTATTGCAGAATATAATCCATTCCATACAGGACATGAATATCAGATAAACTATATAAAAGAAAAACTAAGGATAGACTATGTAGTTATCGCCATGAGTGGTGATTTCGTACAAAGAGGGACCCCTGCTCTTTTTTCAAAATATGTACGTGCAGAAATGGCTCTTCGGAGCGGCGCAGACCTGGTTCTGGAGCTGCCGGTTTCCATTTCTTCTGCCAGTGCAGAGTTATTTGCCAGAGGAGGCGTACAGCTTCTGGATGGACTTGGGGTTACAGATATACTTTGTTTCGGAAGTGAATGCGGTGATACGGATGCGCTTATGGAGCTGGCCAAAATCCTGGCAGAGGAGCCGGAAGATTTTCAGACCGCCCTTCGCCGGAATCTGAAAGACGGAATGACTTTTCCAAAGGCCAGAAGCATGGCTCTCTGTGCAGTTTTTCCCGAATTAGAAAAATACCAGCAATTGCTCTCTTCCCCCAATAATATTCTGGGAATTGAATACTGTAAAGCTATTCTACGGGAAAACAGCTCTATTTCACCGGTTTCCATTAAACGGGAAGGAAATGATTATCACGAAAATACTCTGTCTGAAAATCACTTTCCTTCTGCTTCTGCTATTCGAAATGCTATTTTGGATTTCAATGCTCCACCCATCGGGGACTCGTCCGATACCGAGCATTCCCACTGCTTTTTATCTGAATCATCAGAAACCTCAACACAGAATTTTGCGTTTCTTGCTGATATGGCAAAAAAATTTTTACCAGCAAATTCCCTGGAACTATTTTTACAGGCAATTTCCGGAAATCATTATCTTCTGGAAAACGATCTGGACACGCTTTACCGTTACTGTCTTCTTCAGGAAACAGAAGAAAGCCTGTGCACATACCTGGACATGTCCCACGCTCTTGCCAGAAGGATCCTCTCCTGCCGGGGTCAGTATGAAACCTTTTCCCAGTTTGCCAACCTTCTGAAAACCAAGGAGATCACACGAACCAGGATCCAGAGAGCACTGCTTCACATGCTTCTTCATATTCAGAGTGTGCCAGCGCAGATTCCCTACGCCCGGGTTCTGGGATTTCGAAAAAACAGTTCTGCGCTTCTGGGCAAAATAAAAAAATGTGGCAGCATTCCTCTGCTTACCAGACTGCCGGATGCTGCCGCAGTGCTTAAAAACGCACCGCAAGCTATGGATTTACTAAATGAAACAACTTTCGCATCCAATCTTTACGAAAGCATTCTGGCACAAAAAAACAGTGTTTCTTATGTTCATGAGTACAGACAACAGATTATTATTGTATAATATTCTCAACTGCATAAAGAGCCCCGGCTACTGCAATTCCGTACAATAGCCAGGGCTCACTTTTGTCCATTTTGTCTTACTCATTAGAAAGAAGAATGCGGTCATTATCCAGCTTCTTTCCTGCTCCAACTTTAAACTTGTCAAGCAGCCCTTCCACAGTAAGACCTTTTTTCTCCTCTTCCTTGATATCCAGAACAATATCACCGGAATCCATCATCAGAATACGATTTCCAAGTTCCAGTGCAGACTGCATATTGTGGGTGATCATCAGACAGGTCAGATGATGTTCTTCCACAATCCTGCTGGTCAGGTTCAGCACCTTCTCGGCTGTTCCCGGATCAAGAGCTGCTGTATGCTCATCCAGAAGAAGCAGCTTCGGTGGATTCATAGTTGCCATCAAAAGAGTAAGTGCCTGTCTCTGACCTCCTGAAAGAAGTCCAACCGGATGGTTCATGCGGTCTTCAAGGCCAATATCCAGAAGTGCAAGCTGTTCACGAAAACGCTGTTTATCACTTTTGGAAATACGGGAAAGCCAGCCTCCCTGACCTGCAGCAAGCGCAAGGTTCTCCAGAATCGTCATTCCAGGAGCAGTTCCCCGCATCGGATCCTGATACAGTCTTCCAATATTTTTTGCTCTGGCATGCTGTGGCAGAAATGTAATATCCTCTCCATCCAGAACAACAGATCCGGAATCTGTGAGAAAATCTCCACAGATGGCATTAAACATAGTAGATTTACCAGCTCCGTTGGAACCGATAATTGTTGCAAAATCGCCTTTTTCAAGATGCAGAGACAGATCTCTGATTGCCACTTTTTCATTTACTGTTCCCAGATTAAAGGTTTTGGAAATATGTGAAAGCTTTAACATGGATCAGATTCCTCCCTTCTTGTGCGTCATTCTTCTTTTCAGCTGCGGCCACTGTCGTTTCAGATAAGGGCCGGAAATTGCCAGAATAACAATCACAGAAGATACCAGTTTCAGCATAAACGCTGGCATATTAAATCTTAAAGCCACCGTATAAACCAGTCGGAAAACAAAAGAACCCAATACCATTCCCACAGCTCTTACAAAAATTCCGCCTTTTCCAAGAATTGTTCCTCCGATCAGAAGGGATGCAAGCGCAATGGTAACCATTCCCTGACCGATGTTAATGTCCACAGATTTCTGGGACTGGGAAAGAAGGCATCCTGACAGTGCTGTAAAAGAGTTTGCAATACAAAGTCCGATAATCGTTGTAAATACCGGGTTGATAGACGACGACTTCACCATATCTGCATTATTTCCTGTAGCACGGATTGCAAGGCCAAGTCGTGTCTTTAAAAATACCACCAGAAAAGCAACCACTACTGCTACTGCGATCAGCGCAACAATTATATCTGTTCTTCCCTTCAGAGGGGTATCTGCCAGAACATCCTTCATCATGGAAAACACCGTATCTGTACGGTTCATGTTGATCAGGGAAGAACCTCCCATCACTGCTATGTTAATCGAATACAATCCTGTATTCACAATAATTCCCGCAAGCAGACTGTCTACTCCCATTTTTGTCTGCAAAAATCCGGTTACAAAACCAGAACAGATTCCGGCAAGCATTGCTGCTATTATTGATAAAAAAGGATGTCCGCTGACCGCCACGGCGGCTCCTACAGCGGCTCCTAATGTAAAGCAGCCGTCTGTAGAAAGGTCGCAGACATTCAGCATGGAATAACTTAAAAACAATGCAAGGACAGTCAGGGAACAGATCAGTCCAAGTTTCAGGGCAGTTTCTCCTAAGGAGAGTGCAGTAGCCAGTGTCACAATCATTTCCTCCGGTTAATCGTTAATTTGCTTCCAGTTCGTCAAAGCTCTCTGCTGTCACGATCTCATTTACCTGTGTGCAGAGCGGCTCCATAGCAGCTTTGACAGTTTCAAAATCAAGACCGAGTGCTTCGCATGTTTCTGTGTTTACAGTAGCAGTACCATTATCAAAGGTTTCTACAGGAGTGGTTGCCGGATCAGCACCATTCAGAAGAATATCTGCAACCATATCTGCTGTTTTTGCTCCAAGATTTGCGTAATCAACACCATACCCTGCGAAAGCGCCATTTAACGCAAAGGAATCAGCTCCTGTGTAATGCGGAATTCCTGCATCAATAAATTTCTCATAAATGGAAAGCTCTGCTGTCATAATGGTATTATCAGTTGGGGTAAACACTGCGTCAACACCATCTGCAACCAGTGCATCTGCTGCAAGCTGAACTTCATCTGTAGTGGTTCCGGTACGCTCAACATATTCGATTCCGTTCTCATCCATGTAAGCTTTTGCTGCCTCGATGGCTGCTGTAGAGGAATCCTGTCCGATATCATATAAAAGTCCGATCTTCTTGGTATCCGGATTAACAGCTTCGATCAGTTTCATAATGGAAGCGGTATCCAGATAATCGCTTGTTCCGGTAAGGTTTGCGCCAGGTGCCTCCAGGGATTCTACAAGACCTGCACCAACCGGATCCGATACTGCGGAGAATACAACCGGCGTGTCGGTTCCTTCTGTGCTTGCCTGCATACGCATAGCTACCGGTGTTGCAACGCCAACCATAAGATCTACACCGTCTGCCTGGAAATCAGAAATAATCTGCTCCATAACATTGGCATCTGCATTACAGTTGTCATAGGAAATATCGAAGTTTACACCCTTCTCATCGCCGATTTCTTTCAGGCGACTTTCCAGATTGTCTACGATCTGGTTCAGAGATGCGTCATCTACATAATTGCAGATACCGATCTTGTAGTCCTCTGCAAGAACAGGTGTTGCCATCATCATAGTTGCCATTGTTGCTGCTGCGATTGCGATCATTCTTTTTTTCATAGTGTTTTTCCTCTCTCTCTTAAAATTGGCGGGAGCGTGTTTAAAAAGGCTTTCCGCATAATATGTGTCACACTTTACGGAAATGATTTTCAAACAGGCTCCAGAAGATAACTAAGCCGATCTTCTGCATCTTGTCTGCGAGAAAGAATGAGTGGTAAAATGGATATCAAAAAACCGTCTTCAAAAAACAACATTCCCTGTTGCTCTTTGAGACGGTAATAAAATCTTATTATCGCGGTGCCACTCAAATTGACAAATCGTCCACTTTCTCATGTACAAACATACACTCCTGATTGGTAACGGGTTCGGTTCCCGTCGGCGCCTACTCTCCTGAAATATAATTTCGGACCGCCCTCGAAAGTCCATTCCATCAGCCGCTTCATACGAAGATCACACCATCCTCCGCTCTCTGGTAAGTCATTATTCAATCTATTCATAATGACTAAATGTCACATCTGATTTACTACTCTTTCTCATCGGTTTAACTGGTTTATACTTTAGCACAGTGATGTAAGAATGTCAAGTGCAAATTCATCCAGTAACCTTAATTTTTAAAGCTATGGATCGGAGCCGGAATTCTTCCGCCTCTTGCCACAAACGCATCACAGGAGAATTTGTTTACCGGCATGATTGGTGCATAGCCAAGAAGACCACCGAATTCTACTGTCTCTCCTACTCCTTTTCCGATAACAGGGATCAGACGGACTGCTGTTGTTTTCTGGTTCACCATTCCAATTGCTGCTTCATCTGCAATAATGCCGGAAATGGTGGATGCCTTCGTATCACCTGGTACTGCGATCATATCAAGTCCCACAGAGCATACGCAGGTCATAGCCTCTAATTTCTCAATGGTAAGGGCACCTGCTGTTACCGCATCGATCATTCCCTGATCCTCGCTGACCGGAATAAATGCACCACTCAAGCCTCCAACTGCTGTGGAAGCCATTACACCACCTTTTTTTACCTGGTCATTTAACAAGGCAAGAGCTGCTGTAGTTCCAGGTGCGCCGGCTCTTTCAAGACCGATTTCTTCCAGGATCTCAGCCACACTGTCACCGATTGCAGGAGTAGGCGCAAGGGAAAGATCCACAATTCCAAATGGAACGCCAAGCATCTTGGAAGCCTCCCGGGCAACCAGCTGACCTACACGTGTTACCTTAAATGCAGTTCGTTTGATCATCTCGCAGAGAGTTTCGAAATCCTCTCCTCTTACTTTCTCCAGAGCGGTTTTTACAACACCTGGACCGCTGACGCCAACATTAATAATACTGTCAGCTTCTGTAACACCGTGGAAAGCACCTGCCATAAAGGGGTTGTCATCCGGTGCATTGCAGAATACTACCAGCTTGGCACAGCCAAGGGAATCCTGTTCTTTGGTTGCCTGAGCTGTTTCCAGAATAATCTCTCCCATAAGCTTCACGGCATCCATATTAATTCCAGTCTTTGTGGAACCAACATTCACAGAACTGCATACCCGCTCCGTACTGGCAAGTGCCTGCGGAATAGAACGGATCAGAAGCTCCTCTGCCGGTGTCATTCCCTTACTTACAAGAGCTGTATATCCACCGATAAAGTTCACCCCCACCTGCTTTGCTGCTTTGTCCAGGGTCCTGGCTATTGTTACAAAATCATCTGTAGTTTTACATGCAGCACCCCCAACCAGACCGATTGGTGTAACAGAAATTCGTTTGTTTACAATCGGAATTCCGTACTGTGCTGATATTTTCTCACCAGTTGCCACCAGATCTTTGGCATATGTGGTAATTTTGTTATAAATTTTTTCGTTTAATTTCTCAAGATCGCTGTCAATACAATCCAGCAGGCTGATTCCAAGAGTAATGGTACGTACATCCAGATTCTCCTGCTCGATCATTTTGTTGGTCTCATTTACCTCAAATATATTAATCATAGCATTCGTATTCCTTTCTATGGATATATCACCTACAGGCGACATTTTTGTTAAATGGAAGTCCGATGGAAGGGACTTTCATTTCAAATTCGATGCATTACGTTGAAAATATCCTCATGCTGGCAATGGATCACTACGCCGATCTCATCCCCGAGAGCAGCCAGTTCTTTGGAAAGAGTTGCAATTTCCTTGTCTGAAGCGCTGGTATCTGCGACCATCATCATGTTAAAATATCCCTGTACAATCGTCTGGGAGATATCCAGAATGTTAACCTGATTCTGGGCAAGATAAGTACATACCTTTGCAATAATACCAACGGTGTCATTTCCTACTACTGTGATAATTGTTTTTTTCATGATACTCCTCCTGTATTTGGGTCTGCTGCCCATTTTGACTGTCCCAGGGAAAATACAGCTTTAAGTTTTCCCTGAACTGTATATAAAAACTGAACCTGTATTTCAAATATAGTTTTGTTTCTTTACTGTAAATTATCTCTTCTACAATACAACCACATCTGAAATACTGTCCCGTTTCGCAACCTGAATCTGAAAATCTTTTGATCTATATGGATTATCTCCAAGGGTTACCTCTGAGCACACGGTCTCATAGGCAAGAGCCTCATAGTTGTTTTCTTTGCTTAAATGTCCAAGAAAAACAGCTTTCATGTCATCATGCAAAAGCCTGCAAAGCAGCTTTCCTGCATTTTCATTGGAAAGATGTCCCCTGTCGCCTAAGATACGCTGTTTCAGATAATAGGGATAACTTCCCACCTGAAGCATACGGATATCATGATTTGCCTCCAGCAAAAGAGCATCCAGATTTTGTAAATTATCTACTATGTAATCGTTATATTTCCCAAGATCTGTGGCGATTCCAACTGCCTTATCTTCACACTCAACCCGGTATCCTACCGGCTGTGCCGCGTCATGTGGAATGGAAAAAGGATGAATGGTCAGATCCCTGATATGAAAATCCTGATCCTCCACAATCTCATGAAAAGTGTCTTCCGGAAGATTCTTCATATTCTTCATTCTGCTGATCGCATCTGCAGTTCCACCTGTAGTATAAACCGGAATGTGGTATCTGCGTGCCATCACCCCCAGACCGCTGATATGATCAGAATGCTCATGCGTGACCAGAATCGCATCAATGTCCCTGCCAGTAAGCTCCAGCTGGTTCAGTCCCTGCTCGATCCTTTTGCCGCTTATTCCTGTATCTACAAGAACATGGGTCTCTTCTGATCCCACATAAATACAGTTTCCGCTGCTTCCACTGGCAATGCTACAAAGTCTCATTTCTTCTTACTCCTTCATCTATCTGCTTCCAGGTTTTTTCCACATTTCCGTTATTTTCTACAACGAAATCTGTATGGGCTCGAAAATAATCTTCGCTGGCCTGATTTCCGATAATTCCAAGAGATTTCTCCCTGGTATAGCCTCGGTTTTTCATCAGGCGCTGAATGCGGATTTCCTCATCTGTATGAATATACCATACTTCATCACAAAACTCCTGGTAATGTTCTTCCAGAAAAAGTGCGGCTTCCACAACGCATAGCTTCCGTCCCTCCTTCTTCTGTTCCTCCAGGCTTTTCAGGATATATCTTTTTACAGCCGGATGAATTATCCCATTTAGACGGCTCAAAAAATCCGGTTGCTCAAATACTACATCGGAAACCCTCTTCCGGTCAATAGTTTTATCGTTTTTTATCACATCTTTCCCAAACAGATCGATCACTGGCTGATAACATTCCTGTCCCGGAGCCATCACAATATGTCCCACTTCGTCAGCCTGTATAACAAAAGCATTATATTTTTCCTCAAGATAAGCAAGCACCGTGCTTTTTCCGGCACCAACTCCTCCTGTAATACCAATTGTCTTCATTTTTCCTATTCCTTACTGCTTCGATTTCACCTGGTAATTATGAGGTACAAACTATTTTCTTCCTAAATCTTATTCCAGACATAGTTCTGCTTCTACTTTGCCTCGTACCAGTTATTCCCCTGATGCATATCTACTTCCAGCTCCACTGCCAGATTAGCTGCACCCTTCATTTCCTCTTCCAGAATTCTTGATACTTGAGGGATTTCATCTTTCCAGGTCTCGATCAGCAATTCATCGTGGACCTGAAGCACCAGTCTGGATCTCAGTTTCTCATCCAAAAGACGTTTATACACACGATTCATGGCAATTTTGATTATATCTGCAGCAGTTCCCTGAATTGGCGAGTTCATGGCAACACGCTCGCCAAAGGATCTCTGCATAAAATTGCTGGATTTCAGTTCCGGAACCGGCCTTTTTCTGCCAAACATAGTGGAAACATAGCCTTTTTCTTTTCCCTGCTCCACAAGTCCATCCAGAAATCCCTTTATGCTTGGATAGGTCTCAAAATATTTCTGGATATAAGCAGCAGCCTCTTTTCTTGTAATGCTAAGATCCTGGCTAAGACCAAAAGAGCTGATACCATATACAATACCAAAATTCACCGCCTTGGCATTTCGTCTTTGCAGAGGAGTGACCTCCTCAAGCGGAATATGAAAGACCTGAGACGCTGTCAGTCGGTGAATATCTTCCGCCTCCCTGTAAGCCTTGATCAGCTTCTCATCCCCGGACATGTGAGCAAGAACACGCAGCTCAATCTGTGAGTAATCAGCATCCAGGAATACAAATCCAGCTTCCGGTACAAACACTTTGCGGATCAGTCTTCCAAGTTCCATGCGGACCGGAATATTCTGAAGGTTTGGCTCTGTACTGCTGATTCTGCCAGTGGCAGTTATGGTCTGGTTAAAAGTGGAATGGATCCTTCCATCCTTCTCGATCACGGCTCCAAGGCCGTCTGCATAAGTGGATTTCAACTTTGTAAGCTGACGATATTCCAAAATATCATTTACGATTGGATTCTCTGATGCCAGTTTCTCTAATATATCTGCGGATGTAGAGTAGCCGGTCTTCGTTTTCTTTCCTCCTGGAATCGCCATTTTTTCAAAAAGGATCACACCCAGCTGTTTCGGAGAATTGATATTAAATTCTTCTCCTGCCTGCTGCCAGATCAGCTTTTCCAGTTCATGAATGCGGACAGTCAGCTTTTCACCATAATTTTTCAATTCTTCTCCTTTTACTTCGATTCCCCATTTTTCCATGGAATCTAACGTAAATACAAGAGGAAGTTCAATCTCTGTATATACCTTCCACATACCTGTTTCCTGAAGCTTCACTTTCAGGGGGGCTCTGGTGGCAAATGCGGTATACGCCATATAGCATGCCAGATGTTCCAGTTCCGGCATATCCTCCTCCCAGGCCTTTTTCAGGGATATTTTTCCCAGAAGCTCTTCTTTTCCCGGAAGAAGCTTCCCATCCAGATAATCTTTTGCAAGCTCTTCATAAGTGTAAGTACTTTTCAAAGGATTCAGAAGATAAGCTGCAATGCCACAGTCAAATACGTTTGCATCGGGTGTTAGATCAGCACGCTTGAGCATGGTTTTTACGTCCATGGAGCAAACTGTGGTATGCTTCCCCAGCCTCCCGATTTTATCACTTAAATAAGCTGCTGTTACCATTCCCTCCACAGGAACGTAATACATTTCATCTTCCCCTAATGCCAGACCAGCTCCATAGACGCCTTCTTTATCCCAGAGAAGCGCTATTCCCACAGCTTCTGCCTGTCCCGCTTTTTCAAAAAGTGCCTCACAGCCCTCCAGATCATTGCAGGTGAAAAAATCCTGTTCCATTGTATTTTCATTCACTTCAGCCGGATCAAATTTCAGCAGAAAATTTCGGAAATCCAGTTTTCTGCACAGCTCGTAGGATTCCTTTGTAAAAACATTTCCTAACTGGAATTTCTCCTGTTCAAATTCTATTGGGCTGTTTGTACAAATGGTTGCAAGCTCCTTACTCAGCTGGGCCATCTGGTAATTTTCCCTCAAAGATTCTCTGGCCCGCTTTTGTGAAATCTCTTCCACATGGGAAAAAGCATTTTCTATAGAGCCATATTCTACAAGCAGCCTGATAGCTGTCTTCTCTCCGACACCTGGAATTCCAGGAATATTGTCGGCAGGATCACCCATAAGAGCCTTCAATTCTATGATCTGGGCAGGGGAAACCAGATAACGTTCCTGCACCTGGTCTTCCTTATAGTCTTCTATAACAGTCTGCCCTTTTGCAGTCCTGGGCAGACGGATCATAGTTTTTTTAGTCGCCAGCTGTAAAAGATCACGGTCACCGGAAAGAATGATTACATCCAGGCCTTTTTCTTCACCCTTTTTCGCCAGCGTACCAAGAATATCGTCTGCTTCGAAACCAGCAAGGGAAACTGTGGCGATTCCCATCTTTTCAAGCATCTCTCTCAAAAGCGGGATCTGTTCCTTTAGTTCTTGCGGCATGGGCTTACGTTTACCTTTGTATTCCGGATATTTCGCATGGCGAAAAGTCGGCTCACTTCTGTCAAATGCCACTGCCAGATATTCCGGTTTCTCTTCTCCCAGCACTTTAAACAGGATATTTAAAAAGCCATAAACAGCACCTGTATGCAGACCTTCTGAATTAGTCAGATCCGGAAGTCCGTAAAATGCCCTGTTTAAAATACTGTGACCATCTATCAGTAAAATTTTCTCACACATATAAGCCTCCTGTACCGTGTTTCCTATAATACCTGCATAATAATATAAATCAAAAATCCACCCAGTCCGGCAATCAACGCGCAGAATCCCATTCCACTCAGCGCGCGGCGGAATCTCATCTTCAGTATATAATGCTTGGATTTACGAATATCTTCTTCCAGAAGCTCCCGAAGATCCAATGTGGAATCTCTGCTCTGCTCATCCAGCTGCTGCATGGCAGCATGAACAATAAAATAAGTTTCCAGTTCGTCGTAACAGGACGGACAATTCTCCACATGTTCCAGAAAATCCTCCAGTTCATCTACAGATAAATCATGCTCAATGTATCGGTTTACCATACTCTCTGCTGTCTGACAATTCATGGAAACACACCTCCCTTTTGCAGCCCATATTTGTTATTATATCCGAATCTCCCTCAAAACACAAGAGACAGCAGATGTTTGATCGGATACGGTTACTCTTTAAACAGACAATGTAAATAACAAAAATCTGCTTAAGAGGTATCCGATCATTTTCTGCTGTCCCTTATTTTATATATCCGGCAATGCGGTTCTCTTTATTGCCGCAAAATCCAGTCAAATAATACAAAAATGCTTTTTTACTCTGCACTGGCCGTAAGAGACTTCGGCGGATCATTTAAAATCTTCATAAATTCCTCGCCTGTGATTGTTTCATGCTCATACAGATATTTTGCCAGTTCATGAAGCTTCTCAATATTATCCTCAAGAATCTTATAGGCCTTCTCATGCTGTCTTCGTACCAGCTCTACTACCTTTTTGTCCAGAAGTGTCTGTGTTTCAAAGGAGCAGCTAAGACTTGAATCACCACCCAGATACTGATTGCTCATACTTTCCATCGCAACCATATCGAACTCATCGCTCATGCCATAGCGTGAAATCATGCCTCGGGCAATCTTGGTAGCCTGCTCGATATCATTCGACGCGCCAGTTGTAATACTGTGGAAAATCAGTTCTTCAGCAGCACGTCCACCAGTAAATGTAGCAATTTTATTCTCCAATTCTTCCTTTGACATCAGGAAGTGCTCCTGCTCATCCACCTGCATGGTGTATCCAAGAGCGCCTGAGGTACGGGGAATAATGGTAATCTTGTGAACCGGAGCAGAATCCGTCTGTTTCGCCGCCACAAGTGCATGTCCCACCTCATGATAGGATACGATCAACTTCTCCTTATTGGAAAGCACCCGGTTTTTCTTCTGATAACCAGCGATAACTACCTCAATACTCTCCTCAAAGTCAGCCTGGGTAGCAAACTTCCTGCCGTCACGGACAGCACGAAGAGCTGCCTCGTTTACAACATTGGCAAGCTCTGCACCGGAAGCGCCGGCTGCTGCCTTGGCAATTTCATCGAAACGGACACTGTCTGCGATTTTGATCTTTCTGGCATGGACTTTCAGGATTTCCTCACGTCCTTTCAGATCCGGAAGTTCTACCGGAATACGTCTGTCAAAACGACCTGGACGCAGAAGGGCCGGATCCAGGGAATCCGGACGGTTGGTAGCAGCCAGGATCACAACTCCCTTGGAGCCGTCAAATCCATCCATCTCTGTAAGCAGCTGGTTTAATGTCTGCTCACGTTCATCGTTTCCACCTGTGAAACTTCCGCTGTCACGTTTCTTACCAATGGTATCAATCTCATCAATAAATACAATACAAGGTGCCTTCTCATTTGCCTGCTTAAACAGATCACGAACCTTGGCAGCACCCATGCCCACAAACATTTCCACAAATTCTGAACCTGAAATAGAGAAAAACGGTACTTCTGCTTCTCCTGCAACTGCCTTGGCAAGCAATGTCTTACCTGTACCCGGAGGGCCTACAAGAAGGGCGCCTTTGGGCATGGAGGCTCCAATCTCCGTGTATTTCTGCGGATTATGAAGATAATCTACAATTTCTGTAAGAAGCTCTTTCGCCTCGTCCTCACCTGCCACATCTGTAAATTTAATTCCTGTAGAAGACTTCACATATACTTTGGCATTGCTTTTTCCAAAGGACATTGCTCCGCCTGGACCACCTCCCATAGAGCTCATCATCTTCTTACTCAGCCATCTTCCAAGGAAAACAAAGATTACGATTGGGATCACATATCCGATCACCAGACTGAGTAAGATGGACTGCTTCTGAGGCTCCACTGCTTCCATACTGGTTCCGGCTTCATAAAGGCGGCTTACAAGATCCGGATCATCCATGCGTACAGTCTTGCACACCACGTCCTCGCCGTTCTTTCTCACTATATAATAGATATAATCGTCCTGCACCTCTGCCTTGGATACATTTCCACGCTCTACATTGCTGAGGAATGTACTGTAGTCGGTTTTCTCTACAGAGTGTTCCTGCATGGCTGGAATGGCAAATATGTTCAGGAAAAGGATCACCACAACCGCTATCAGTACAAAAATGTACAATGGCCGGTTTTCTGGTTTTTTATGGTCAATATTCATTGGCATTTCCTCCATTTTCTGTCAACTGTTAAATACTTTAGCATTTCCATGTATGAATATCAATATTCTGCCTCAAAAATTTATAAACTTTTCATAATTTCATCTTTACTTTATTTTTATAATGTGCTATTATATCAATTGTTCAACCGCCGGCATGTCGGAATGGCAGACGAGGCAGACTCAAAATCTGTTGTAGGCAACTACGTGTGGGTTCAAGTCCCACTGCCGGCATTTTTAATACTTCATAAGTTATATAAATCCCGTCAAGTCCTTGATTTTGCGGGATTTTTTGTTGCTCAGAATTTCAAAAAATGTCAAGGGTTGTCAAAAATCTGCCCCGCATTTACCTCGCGGGTTCATACTTTTGATCATCTATCCCAAACTGTTCCAAAGAAATTCTTTCTATATAGTAAAAATAGTAAAAGAGGATCCGCCAGCATCTCAGCGGTTCCTCTTTTCATTTACACAGTCTACAAGCCAAACGCATCAAACTGTTTTTATCTTACTCATAAGTAATTACGCCCGGTCTTCATCCTCCAACATTTTCTCAAAAATCGGGAAGCAGTCGAAAGTTGCAAAGTAATCTCTTGGAGTCTCGGCGCGACGGATCATATCGAAGCTTCCATCTTCGTGAAGAAGGATCTCCGCAGATTTCAATTTGCCATTGTAATTATATCCCATGGAAAAACCATGTGCGCCAGTATCATGAATCACCAGATAATCTCCCATATCAATCTTCGGAAGATAACGATCAATTGCAAACTTATCATTATTCTCGCAAAGAGATCCTGTGATATCATACAGGTGATCGCAAACCTGATCCTCTTTTCCAAGAACAGTAATATGATGATAAGCACCGTACATAGCTGGCCTCATAAGGTTTACTGCGCAGGAATCCACACCGATATACTCTTTGTGAGTGTGCTTCTCATGAATCGCTTTTGTTACCAGGCAGCCATAAGGTCCCATCATGAATCGTCCAAGTTCTGTATAAATAGCTACATCTCCCATTCCTTCCGGAACCAGAACTTCTTCATATACCTTGCGTACACCCTCTCCAATTGCACGAATATCGTTTGGAGTCTGCTCCGGGCGATAAGGAATACCAATACCACCGGAAAGATTGATGAATTTAATATGCGCCCCAGTCTCCTTCTGAAGCTTCACAGCAAGTTCAAACATAACCTTCGCAAGCATCGGGTAGTAATCATTCGTCACTGTATTGCTGGCAAGAAATGCATGAATTCCAAACTCCCTGGCGCCCTTACTCTTCAGGATACGGAATGCATCAAAAATCTGCTCCGTAGTCATGCCATATTTTGCATCCCCGGGATTATCCATAATATCGTTGCTGATTTTGAACACTCCGCCAGGATTATAACGGCAGCTGATAATCTCCGGAATCTTTCCAACAGCTTTCTCTACACTCTCAATATGAGTGATGTCATCAAGATTGATAATTCCACCAATCTCATCTGCATATTTAAACTCTTTATCCGGAGTGTCGTTGGAGGAAAACATAATGTCTCCCTTCTTACATCCGATAGCTTTGGAAAGCATCAGTTCTGTCATGGATGAGCAGTCACATCCGCAGCCATATTCCTGCAGAATCTTGATCAGGAATGGGTTCGGGGTTGCCTTTACTGCAAAAAACTCCTTAAAGCCTTTGTTCCATGCAAAAGCTTCCTTCAAAGCCTGTGCATTCTCCCGGATTCCTTTCTCATCATAAAGATGAAATGGGGTAGGATATTTTCCGGCAATTTCCTGTACCTTCTCCAGTGTTACAAAAGGTGTCTTTTTCATAATAGTTTCTCCTCGTTTGTAAAATACAGCACTCGCTGCTCTTAAAAAGTAATTTTTCTGTTGTCACAAGTCAGAGCCTGTGACAGCTTTATTTGGCTTCAATCACATGCAGCATATTTGTTACAGCACCTTCCCGGGTCATATTGGTAGCAGGATCTCCAACCGTAAATACGATCAGGTCTCCTTTCTTTGCAAGCCGCTTTCTGCGGACAACGCTCATGGCCTGTGAAATAATATGCTCTGTGGAATCCTTCTCGTATCCTTTCAACGGTGTAACGCCCCATACAAGCTGAAGTCTATGCAGAATCGTATCATTGGGAGTAACAGCATAAATAGGAGCTTCCGGCCGGAAATTGGAAATCAGTCTGGCTGTTCTTCCTCCAAAGGTAGGAGTCACAATGGCCTTGGCCTTCAGATCTCTTGCAGTCTGCACTGCTGCCAGTCCCACAGCGCTGGACACTCTGCTCTCACCACACATATTGCGGTTATGGGTATAATCCTCATAATTCAGGTGAGGCTCTGTGGTCTGTGCAATCTCCACCATCATCTTCAGTGCTTCCAGCGGATATTTACCAGCTGCAGTCTCACCGGAAAGCATAATAGCATCTGTACCGTCGTAAATAGCATTGGCAACGTCTGCCACCTCTGCTCTTGTAGGACGTGGATTGCGAATCATGGAATCCAGCATCTGGGTAGCAGTAATAACCGGAACATAGTTCTCATTGCACTTGCGGATAATCATTTTCTGGATATAAGGAACCTCACTAGGAGGAATCTCCACACCAAGATCACCTCTGGCAACCATAATACCATCTGCAGCCTTGATGATCTCATCAATATTTTCAACACCTTCGGCATTCTCGATTTTGGCAACGATTCCAATATCATGTCCGCCATTTTCATCCAAAAGCTGACGGATTTCTTTAATCGCTTTTGCATCACGGACAAAAGAAGCTGCAATATAGTCAAACTCCTGTGTAATTCCAAACAGAATATCATCTTTATCCTGCTCTGTAATTCCCGGAAGCTTCACTTTCACATAAGGAACATTGATTCCTTTGCGCTCTCCAAGCTCGCCGCCGTTTAAGACACGGCAGACAATATCCCCATTCTTAATATTCTCAATCTCCAGTTCGATCAGACCATCATCAATCAGGATTTTACCGCCTTTTTTCACATCTTTGTAAAGATTTTCATATGTGATGGCGACTCTGGTCTCATCTCCCTCTATATCACCGGTAGTAAGTGTAAATTCGCTTCCAGCCTCCAATGTAATCTTCTTATGATCCTTAAGAAGCTTGGTACGGATCTCCGGTCCCTTTGTATCAAGAAGCAGGGCAACCGGAATATTCAGTTCTTCCCGTAGGTTTTTGACCATGTCTACTCTTCCCCTGTGTTCTTCATGAGAACCATGGGAAAAATTAAAACGTGCAATATCCATTCCGGCACGCATCATAGCTCTTAAAGTATTTTTCTTACTGGATGCTGGTCCCATAGTACAGATAATTTTTGTTCTCTTCATAAGCAGTCTTTCCCTCTGTCTTTTCAGTCATTTGCTGGCTGCTGCCCACATCGTTCACAGCAGCCATGCGATGTTACCGGTTAACAATTACATTAATTTCATTTCACATGTGTATGTGTAAAAAGATGATCCTGGCAATACTCATAATTTCCATTGCATCTGGAACAAAAACGAAATTCCAGATTAGGATCATCAAGCTCAGTACGTCCGCAAATCGCGCATTTGTGCTTGGTCACACTGCCGCTGCCTGATTTCATACGTCCCTGGGGTTCCATTGCTCTGCGGAATTCATTTCTTCTGTGGATCTCCTTCGGGTTATACCGGCTGAAATCCTTTGTTCCAAAGTAAAAAATAATGAAATTCAACAGTGAAGCCACAATCGGGATCACCAGATACCATGCACCTGCCATAACGTACTGAATCATTTCATATACAACGATCACCACATAAAAAATTGCCATCCACTTCATCTTCACCGGAATGATAAACATAAGCAGAACCTGCATATCCGGATAACACATTGCATATGCAAGGAATGTGGACAGACTGATATAATAAGTAGAAAATACGTTTCCTACCAGAACATTTCCTCCGAGAAGGAAATACAGAATAAACGCTCCCAAAATTGTAAATATCACGCCCGAAAGAATATACAACGTATATTTAAAAGTTCCAATCGTCCGCTCCAGAGAAGTTCCAATTGGATAATAAAAGAACAGAACTGCAATTGCAAACCATAATACTCCGGAAGTGCTCGGTGGATACAGTACCCAGGTTACCAGTCTCCATACCTGTCCCCGCAGAATATACGCTGGTTCCAGGCTCAGCCAGTTCAGTATGCCTGGATTCACGATCATCAGTGCATAACCGATCACATAGCATACAATCATGTAAATTGTGAGATTGGGAATACCAAATCTTCCAAATTTTCGTTCCAGCTTATCAATAAATTTCATGTAATCCTCCTATTCAGAAAAATTTCTTCTTGGACAGAATCACAGCTGCCACAATACTCACCAGTATGGACAGCAATATCACCACTAAAAATCCCCATTTGTCAGCAGAAAACGGCATTCCCGAAGGGCTCAGGTTCATTCCATATGCACTGAACACAATAGTGGGAATACTCATTACAATCGTGATAACGGACAAAACCTTCATAACCACATTCAGGTTATTGGAAATAACCGAGGCAAAAGTACCCATCATGCTGCTTAAGATACCGCTGTATATATTGGCCATCTCGATTGCCTGTTTATTCTCAATGATAACATCTTCCAGAAGATCCGTATCCTCCGGGTACTGCTTAATGCTCTCTACCTTCAGAAGCTTCTCCAGTACTACCTCGTTCGACCGAAGAGATGTAGTAAAATAAACCAGGGATTTCTCCAGTTCCAACAGTTCCATCAGTTCCTGATTACGGGTGGACATGTGGAGTTTCTCCTCCACCTGTTCACTTTTCTTATCTATAATACGCAGATAATGCAGGTACATAGTGGCATTGCGGTACAGGATCTGCAAAATGAATCTGGTTTTCATATAGGTAAAGAAATTACGTACTCTTCCCTCCATAAACCGGGTAAGCACCTGGGTATCCTCCAGACATACGGTAAAAATCATCTTCTTGGTAACAATAATACCAAGAGGGATAGTGCCATACCAGTCCTTGTCATTGCGTTCCTCGATCATAGGAACATCTACTAGGATCAGTGTATAATTATCTTCCACTTCAATACGAGAACGCTCTTCCTCATCCAGAGGAGCGCGAAGATCATCTACTTCGATTCCGAATCTTTCGGACATCTCAAAGATCTCAGTTGCAGTGGGATTGGTCATTGCAATCCAGCAATCCTCCTGTGGCTCCTGAATCTCATGGATCGCACCCTCTATTGTCTTAAAAATCCTTACCACAAGCTGCACTCCTTCCAATCTCTTGCTTCTACATAAAAACCGGCTGTCCCACTTTTCTGTCAGACAGGGCTCCTATCCTCAAAAATACACGCTTAATTATAATTTCTACAGGAAATTTTGTCAATTCTAATAGATTCGGTTTACAAATTTTTTGCATTTCGCTATAATGTCTTTAACATTACATTCATACTTTAATTCGGCACAGCAGTTTTCCCTCCACAACTGGCGATTGCTGCAGTCTGAAAAAGAAAGGATTTTATGCCTATGAGTCAGTCAACATTTGGAAAAAAATTTACGGTTACTACCTGGGGAGAATCCCACGGCAAGGCACTGGGCACCGTTGTAGATGGCGTTCCGGCAGGACTTTTCCTTACGGAAGCAGATATACAGGCTTATCTGAACAGAAGGAAGCCTGGCCAGAGCCGTTACACCACTGCCCGAAATGAAGGAGATGAAGTCGAAATCCTATCCGGAGTCTTTGAAGGACAGACCACTGGTACCCCCATTTCCATGATCGTACGGAACAAAGACCAGCGTTCCCGGGATTACGGAAATATCGCGCAGACCTATCGCCCGGGACATGCAGATTTTGGGTTTGACAGTAAATATGGTTTTCGCGACTACAGAGGCGGCGGACGTTCCTCTGGACGTGAGACCATCGGCCGAGTTGCTGCAGGAGCCATTGCAGCCAGGATTCTGAAAGAACTTGGTATTACCCTGCAGGCCTACACCCTTTCCATCGGACCAGTCTCATGCCACAGCTACCACCCTGAAATAATACCGGAAAACTCTTTCTATATGCCAGATATGGTTGCCGCGGAAAAAGCAGCCAAGTATCTGGAGAAATGCATGAAAGAGGAGGACAGTGCAGGCGGCGTTGTCGAGTGCCGTATAAGCGGCGTTCCTGCTGGCATTGGAGATCCTGTATTTGGAAAACTAGACGCAGCTTTTGCCCAGGCACTGATGTCTATTGGCGCTGTAAAAGCAGTGGAAATCGGCGATGGTGTGAAAGTATCCACCATGAAGGGTTCCGAAAACAATGATGGCTTCCACATGGAAAATGGCAGAATTGTAAAGACCACCAACCACTCTGGAGGCATTTTAGGCGGAATCAGTGACGGCGGTGAAATTCTCCTCCGCGCCCACATCAAACCAACCCCATCCATTGCACAGCCACAGCAGACTGTTACCACTACCGGCGAGAACACCTCCATCGAAATCAAAGGCCGTCATGATCCTGTGATCGTGCCCCGCGCCGTCGTAGTCGTGGAATCCATGGCCGCCATTACACTGGTAGATGCCATGTTCTCCAATATGAGTGCACGCATGGACTACATAAAAAATTTTTATCTTTAAAATTCGTCAAAAAGGCAGTTACCTGAATCTCTCTCATTCAGATAACTGCCTTCATTATTTATATAATCTGTGAAAAATTTCACTATTCACACTAATGCGGGTTTGAAAAAATATACCTATGCCTCCAAATCCTCAATATCATTTCCATCCGGTACCGGCCAGATATTGATGCAGTTCGGCGTCTCAATCTTACGAGGTTTCCCTTTCATCATAATGATGTTCTTCTCATAGTCAACCTTAAAGGTGGTAATGCTGTTGCTGGAATGGTTGGCAACGGCAATGTGCTGGTTATCCGGGAAGATTACAAGGTCTTTCGGATAGTCACCACTTACCGGAAGGACAAACTTACGCTCCAGAAGTCCTGTCTCGGCGTCTACTTCAAACATACCAACTGTATTCTCACCGGCTGTGGTACAGAACAGATGCTTGCCGTCCGGTGCAAGGGCAAGTCCGGATGCTGCATTGTGAGATACATTTCCATCCTCCTTCTTCGCCAGGGTAGAAACGCTCTGAAGCAGTTCAAATTCCGGAATATCTCCATTTCCGTTATAGCTATAAACCTTAATCTCATTGCTCAGCTCAAAAAGCACATATGCGAAACGTCCATCTGCACTGAAACGGATAATACGCGGTCCGCTCTCTCTCGGGCAGCGGACAATATCAACAAGCTCCAGCTTATCTGTGCGCTTATTGATCCGGTAAACCTTGATCTGGTCAATTCCATTATCTACTGCGCAGAGATATTTATTATCCGGAGTAGGACGTACACAGTTTACGTGAGGACGGAAGTTGCGCTCTGCAACACTTCCAAGACCAGTGTGGAAAACACCGTCCATAACACTTCCAAGACGTCCATCCTTATGAGTGTGTACAACAGTTACCTTTCCATCGTGATAACCTGCTACGTAAAGATATTTGCCATCTACGTCTGTAGCAAGGAAACAACCTCTCATGCCATCAATATCCACGCTGTTGATACGTGCCAAATCGCCATTATGATCACGCTTGAATACCGCAACGCCCTCATCCTCGATAGAATAAAGGTATTTTCCATTCTTGGATACCGCGGTATAAGACGCATTACTTACTTCCACTTCACTTCTCTCTGTGAGAGTACCTTCTTCCAGGTTCACGTCATAAACCTGAATTCCCTTGCTGGTTCCGTGAGTATAGGTTCCTACATAAGCCACATATTTCTTACCCATTTGTCTAGCCTCCTACAGTCTCTTTCTGGAAACCGTCCGTTCACGCTGTTCTTCCGATCTTTTTTACAGCGTAGCGGGTCACTGTGCAGCTCTGAATATTACTGCATTCTCTATATCAGTAAATCCTCTGCCACGGTTCATTTATTACAGCCGCATTTTATTACAGCAACTCGTATTCTGGTTTCTTTTATGTAATTGTGTCTAGATTATACCACACACGTTTTCAAAGAACAAGCTTTACTGCATCCAGAGTTTCCATAATAATTTCATCTGTATGAGCCGCTGACAGGAACATGGCTTCAAACTGGGACGGAGCCATATGAATTCCCATATTCAGCATTTTTTTGAAATATTCTGCAAATGCCACTGTGTCAGAAGATTTTGCAGAAACATAATCTACAACAGGCTGTCCCGTAAAGAACAGGCTTCCAAGAGAGCCCACATAATTCATCTGGTAATTCAGACCTTTTTCTTTCACGATTTTTCCCATTCCACCGTAGAGAAGCTCTCCCTTTTTCTCCAGTTCCGTGTAAATTTCCTGATGGTCATACAAATATTTCAGCTGGGTAAGCCCGGCAGCCATAGCTACCGGATTTCCGCTTAAAGTACCTGCCTGATATACTTTTCCTGCCGGAGCAACCAATTCCATCACATCTCTTCTTCCGCCATATGCACCTACCGGCATTCCGGCACCAATGATTTTTCCATAAGTAACCAGATCCGGTGTTACACCAAAATACTGTGCTGCGCCGCCAAATGCAAGTCGGAATCCGGTAATCACCTCATCAAAAATAAGAAGGGCATGGTATTGGTCGCAAAGAGCGCGAAGTCCCTGCAGAAATCCTTCCCTTGGCGGAACTACACCCATGTTGGCTCCAACTGCTTCCACGATCACTGCTGCCACCTGGCCATCTGCCTGCTGAAAAAGAGTCTCCACACTGCCAAGATCGTTGTAAGCTGCCAGCATAGTATCCTCTGTACAGCCTTTTGGAACACCGGCACTGTCCGGCACACCACTTGTCATCACACCGGAACCTGCGCTTACCAGCATGGCATCACTGTGTCCATGATAGCAGCCTGCAAATTTGATGATCTTATTTTTCCCCGTATAACCTCTTGCCACACGGATTGCACTCATAACAGCCTCTGTACCAGAATTGACCATTCGGACCATATCCACATGCGGGATTCTGTCACAAATAAATTCAGCCATTTCCACTTCAATCTCTGTAGCGCATCCAAAGCTCAGACCTTTTTCACAGGCCTTCAGAACACTTTCCCGTATTGCAGGAAAATTGTGTCCCAGGATCATTGGTCCCCAGGAATCTATGTAATCAATATAGCGGTTGCCATCTACATCATAAATATAGCAGCCTTCTGCACGTTCAATAAATCTCGGTGCTTCTCCAATAGCGCCATATGCACGCACCGGACTGTTTACACCGCCAGGGATTCTTTTTACCGCTCTCTCAAAAAGCTTCTCAGACTTTGTCATTATCCGATTCTCCCTTCCTCCATCATTTTTGCAATTTCTTCTGCAAAATAAGTGATATAAATCTGGGCACCTGCACGATAAGCTCCCACAGCCATTTCTCCAATGATCCGCTCTTCGTCGATCCAGCCCATCTTCGCTGCTGCCTTCACCATGGCATACTCACCGCTTACACTATAGGCCGCTACCGGAACATTCACAGCCTTGGAGATCTCAGATACCATATCAAGATAGGACATGGCAGGCTTCACCATAATAATATCAGCGCCTTCTTCAATATCCATAAGAGCTTCTTTCATTCCCTCTCTTCTGTTGTGGAAATCCATCTGATAGCTCTTGCGGTCTCCAAAAGCAGGAGCACTTCCAGCTGCATCACGGAATGGGCCATAGAACGCAGAAGCGTATTTTACTGCATAAGACATGATTGGAATATTGGTATAACCGCCCAGATCCAGTTCTTTACGGATGGCAGCCACACGTCCGTCCATCATATCGGAAGGCGCGATCATATCAGAGCCAGCCTGCGCATGAGACAGAGCTGTTTTTGCCAGAAGCTCCAGTGTCTTGTCGTTGTCAACATCATGGCCGCAAAGAACGCCGCAGTGACCGTGGGAGGTGTATTCACACATGCACACATCTGTCACATAATACATCTCTGGAAATCTGCTCTTTGCTTCCCGAAGTGCCTTCTGTACAATACCATCCTGAGCGTAAGCGCCGCTTCCGACTTCATCCTTATGAGCCGGGATTCCAAAAAGCATAATGCTGTTTACCCCTGCTTTTTCCAACTGCTCCAGCTTATAGGGAAGACGGTCCAGGCTGTAACGGTACTGCCCTTCCATGGAAGGAATCTCTTCCTGGATTCCATTTCCTTCCATTACAAACAGCGGATAGATAAGAGAAGATTTGTCCATTCTGGTCTCTCTCACCATTTTTCGCAAATTTGCACTGCCCCTTAATCTTCTAGGTCTCTTAATCAGTTCCATTTTTCTTCACTCCTCTTCAGTGTCTCAACCAGTTCGATCAGACTGTCGATGGTTGCTTTTTCTGACATATATGTCTGCATTCCATAAGAATCCGCCGCTGCACGAGTCTGTTTTCCAATACATGCAGCACGAACCCTAGAATAATCAAGTCCTTTGGTACTCTCCACAAAGCCTTTCACTGTGGAAGCGCTGGTAAATACAGCCAGGTCAATGGTGCCCTCTTCAAATTCTCTTTTCTCATTAATAAGAGGACAGCTTACATATCCGGTCTCATAAGTCGGAACATCATCCACCTGTGCACCTGTTTTTTTCAGTTCTTCTGCCAGCTCCTTGTTTCCAAGGGAGGCTCTTGGAATCAGAATCTTTTCTGTTCCATTTAAAAGAGCGCCAAGTTCTTTTCCAAGGGTATTTCCATCATAAACAGAAGGCATGAAATCCGGATAGATTCCTCTTTCCAGAAATTTCTTCTTTGTGCCCTCACCGATCACCGCGATTTTTGCATTTCCAAGAGAACGCAGGTCGATCTTCTTTTTCTCCATTTGCCTGAAGAAAACTTCCACGCCTGCAGGACTTGTAAATACCAGCCAGTCATAGCTGCGGATATGAGAAAAGGCCTGGTACAGTCTGCTCTGATCCTCCAGAGGGATAATACTGATGGATGGAAGTTCCAGTACTTCTGCACCTTTCTCCCGAAGAAGGGCCGCAGTTCTGGAAATATTCTCCTTGGGCCGGGTGACAAGAATCTTCCAGCCTGCCAGAGGTAATTTCTCATACCAGGCAAAATCATCTGCCAGAGTGCAGACCTTTCCTACTACAATAATGGCCGGTGTCTGGATTTTCGCCTGATCAGAGGCTGTCTTTAATGTAGCGACAGTTGCCACGACTCTTTGCTGACCAGCCGTAGTACCCTTGGATAAAACAGCAGCCGGCATATCCGGATCCATTCCAGCTTTCATAAGGCCACTGCAGATATCCTCCATGGCAGTGATTCCCATGAGAAAAACAAGAGTTCCTTTCGTATGTACCAGCGCCTCAAAATCAATGTCGTACTCCATTCCCTTGCGCTTATGTCCGGTGATAACATGAACAGACGAACAGAAATCCCGATGTGTCACAGGAATTCCGTTATATGCAGGTACGGAAATCGGGGAAGTCACACCAGGAACTACTTCATAAGGAATGCCCTCCTTTGTGAGAAGCTCCAGTTCCTCTCCTCCTCGTCCAAAAAGGAAAGGATCGCCGCCTTTCAGACGTACTACCCGGTTGCCCTTTTTTGCCTCATCAGCAAGAACCTGGTTAATCTTCTCCTGGGGCATAGTATGGTGGCCGGCACGTTTTCCCACATTGATCAGTTTTGCAGAAGCAGGAATTCTGGTCAGGATTCCCTGTCCTACCAGGCTGTCATAAACAACCACATCTGCCTGTTCCAGAACCTGGGCACCTTTCATTGTAAAAAGCCCCACATCTCCAGGACCAGCTCCCACCAGCCAGACTTTTCCCGGTTCTTTTTTGTTGTCTTCCTGCAAGCCAGACTCTTTGTATTCCACTTTGCAGCGCTCCTGCAGTTCTTTTGCAAGAGAAGTTCCCAGTTTTTCTGCATTTGAAGGATTTCCTGTTTTATATCCTTTCAGATAATGTCCAGTCTTTTCTTCATAGTAAAGACCGGTAAGTTTCAACTGACCATCTTTGATTTCTCCATAGGCAGCTACCGGAGAGGTACATCCGCCATTTAAATATTTTACAAAGGCTCTCTCTGCTGTTGCAGCCTGATGGGCCTGCAGATCATCATACCCTTTCAGAAACTCATAATCCAGACCATCAATTCCCTGAACTGCAAGAATTCCCTGTCCCGCTGCCGGAATCATTTCTTCTGTATCAAAATACCTGCTGATCCTGTTTTCAAGCCCCAGACGTTTCAAACCGGCGGCTGCAAGAACTAACGCAGAATATTCTCCACTATCCAGCTTTTCCAGTCTGGTCTGAAGATTTCCACGAATACTTTTCACCTGCATATCCGGGTAAATTTCTTTCAGCTGCAGCTTTCTGCGAAGGCTGGAACAACCGATAGGCTTCAAAGGATCCAGAACATCACAGCCTTTTGGGAGAACCAGCACATCTCTTACGTCTTCCCTTTTTGAAAAAGCAAGTATGGGGAGCTTCTCCGGGACTTCCATAGGCATATCCTTCAGGCTATGAACAGAAAGCTGACTTCTGCCCTCTAAAAGCGCCCGATCCAGTTCCTTTACAAAAAGGCCTTTTCCTCCAATCTTATCCAGAGTACGGTCCAGTATTTTGTCTCCTGTAGTCTTCATGGTCAGGATTTCCACATCCATTTGCGGATGCCTGCATACAATATAATCCTTCACCATCTGGCTTTGCAGTACGGCAAGCTTGCTTTCCCTGCTTCCGATCACAACTTTTTTATTCATAACTATCCTCATCTTTTTCCAGTTCTTCCAGAAGTGCCTGCATTTTTTCTCTTACTGCCTTAGCCTTTTTGTGATTGACACCGCTGGCCGTGATTCCCACTACAATATCATCCTTCAGACAAATTCCGGGAAAGTAAAAATCGCACAAATTCTTATCACTTGCAACATTTACATAAATTCCCTCTTCTTTACAGGTACGGTAAATTTCCTCATTTAGCTCACTGTTATTCGTAACAGCCAGCACCATATAAGCCATAGAGAAATCCGATTTTTTCACAGGACGGGGCTGGATCTGAATTTTTCCCAGCTTGCCCAGTTCCCAGAGATCTGCTGTCATCTTCGGCGCAATTACTGTAATATTCCTGGTAAATAATAATAATGCTTTCACTCTTCTTGTGGCAATGGTTCCCCCACCCACTACCACAATGTTCTTATCCGATAGATCCACATACAGTGGGAAATAGCGCTTATTTTTCATATGTTTTCTCCAGTCCTGCTACACATTCCAGAAATGCTTTCTCATTCACACTGTCTCTCAATGCAAACAGCATTTTATTTATAACCTTCCCCATTGCAGTATCCACTGCATTTATCAACTTCTCTTTTTCCTGCTCATCCATCTGTGTGTTTTTCAATGGCTTCATGATCCGCAGGTTAAAGTCATTCACTGCATTCTCTTTGATTTCCTGAATTCTTGGTATCAGTTCCTTACCATCTAACCATTTAAAAAATTCATCCATCTGATCTCTCACGATCAGTCCTGCCGCCTCAAGATTTTCCTGAAGCTCAGCCGGAGTTTCTTCCATGCGGAAGCTATCCATATCAAACAAGGTTATCCCTTCGAATTTTCCAACCTCCGGTTCAATATCCCTTGGAACTGCCAGATCAATGAGAACAATACTTTTTTCCAGTTCCAGATTTTCAAACAGTTCCTCACGCAAAGTAAAATTCGGACTTGCCGTAGCACTGACTACAAGATCACACTTAGGCAGATAGTCCATTCTTTCGCCATAATTAATTCGTTTACATCCAAATGGAATATTCACCATTCCGCTGCGATACTGACGCACGGTTACAGTCACATCTGCACCGGCTTCCATAAGAGCCTGGGCTGCAACCTTTCCCATTTCTCCATTTCCGATCACCATGCAGACCTTATCCTGTACGCAATAGCCCTGTCTGTCAAGCATTTCTATCGCCTGATGGATCACAGACGGATTCCCATGAGAAAATGGTACCTCAGTTTTAATCTTTTTTCCTGCTGTTACAGCCATTCGGAAAAGCACTTCAAGGGCTCCATCTGTTGTAAAATGCTCTCTGGCAATTCCCAATGCATCTTTTACCTGAGTAAGAATCTGATCTTCTCCAAGTATCTGGGATTTCAGACCTGATGCAAGGTAAAACAGATGTTCCACAGCAGCATGGCCTTCACGCTTTGTAAAATATATCTCGTACTGATCATCATTAATATTTTTCAGTTTACAAAGCTCTTTATATAAAGAAAGCTCTGCCTCATCATCCACACTTGCCCATACCTCCAGGCGATTGCATGTAGAAAGAATAATACAGCCGTCTATTCCCCGCTGTTCCTTTAATTTTTCCATAGCCTCCCCTGCATTTTTTCTGGTAAATGCAAACAAGGCTCGTATATCTACGGGAGCCATACTATGGTCTATTCCAATCATAGAAATACTCATCTTATGTAATTCTCCTTAAATATCATTTTCTGCCACCGCTCATTTTACTAATTCCTGCGTATATTGTCAATAAAGCCAGGCAAAACACAGCAATAAAAAAGCTTCCAGACAGACTATTTTCCACAATCTGCCTGGAAGTTTCCCCTATACGATTTCTCTATCCTGTTTCAGGATTCTCTGTGAGTTCCTCTTACCACCTGGATTCCCCTGGATTCTATCATCTCACAGATTTTGGCAATTCGTGGGCACTCTTTTTTCTCCCTGTCCAGACGACAGGCTCCCACATGCATTACCTTAATTTCTTCGCTGACCAGCCTGTCTATTTTTTCCAGAATTCCCTCATCTACATCCGGTTCTTTGGGATTTACACTTTTGCATCCATTACAGGTCATCATTGCTCCCAGAAATGTGTCCGGAGAATATCCATCAAAAAAGTCACTGCGATTCTGAAAGGCCTTCAGGCATCCCACTCTGGCACATACATTATTGGAGTGAAGGCAGGTCAGTGTCCCAATTTTAATCATACCGCTTCCCTCGCATGTTCCACAAAGAGTTTTCGAATACTTTCATATTCCCCCAGTCCTTTCAGAACGGTCTGCACTTCATAGCCAGCTTTGCTGATGATATTTTTCCAGGAGTCTTCTTCCTCTCCTGCCATGTCATTTTTCGCATGGTCACCGGCAACGATCATAAACGGTGCAATTACCACTTTTTTTGCCCTGCATTTTCCAAGCTGTTTCATGACCTGGTCAATTTCAGGATAACCTTCCACAGTTCCTACGATCACATTTTCATATCCCATATCCTCGAACCTGTAATCCAGTGCGGCATAAACGGCATTTGCGTAGTGCTCGGTTCCATGCCCCATAAGCACAAGTGCCGTCTCCTTATCTTTAATTACAGAAAACTCATCTGCAACCGCTTTCACCACGTATTCATTGTCTTCTTCTGTTGTAAGCAGAGGAGCTCCGAATTTCACAGACTGAAAATGATCTGCATACGCCAGAACATCCTTTTTCATAAGATCATTTTCCACACCGTTCATTACATGAGTAGGCTGAATGATCACCTCTGTAATTCCATCCTTTTTCATACGCTCCATTGCTTCTGCCACATTGTCATAGTGAATATGATCTCTCTTTGCAATTCTGGCAAGGATCATCTTGCTTGTCCATGCGCGATAAACTTTACAATCTGTAAAAGCAGCTCCAATTTCTTTTTCAATTGCATCAATGGTCACTGCTCTGGTATCCTCGTGACTGGTGCCAAAGCTGACTACAAGGATCCCTTTTTTTGCTGTATCGCTCATTCAGATTTCCTCCACTTTTCCTTTATTTTTTCACATGCAAAGGATGGTATGTAACATTCAGCATGCCGTATTCATCCTTTTTTACAGTTGCATCTACTTCATACAACATATGTATAAAATCTTCTGTAATGACTTCTTCCGGAGTTCCGCAAGCCACCAGACGACCGTTCTTCATGGCATAGATCCGGTCGCAGTATGCTGCTGCAATATTCAGATCATGCAAAGCACCGATCACAGTGACCCCAAGACTTTTTACAATATCCAGAAGCTGGAGCTGGTATTTGATGTCAAGATGGTTGGTAGGCTCATCCAGGATCAGACAGTCAGTTTTCTGTGCCAGAGCTCTTGCCAGAATGATTCGCTGCTGCTCACCGCCAGACAAACTTGAAAAAACACGGTGCCGATAGGGAAGCATTCCCACTTTTTCCAGACATTCTTCCACGATCTTATAATCCTCGGCATTATCCCGTTCCATGGTTTTCTTATGAGGAGCCCTTCCCATCATTACAATTTCCTGTACGGAAAATTCAAAATTATAGTAGTTGTGCTGGGACACCACTGCCAGTGCTTTTGCAGAATCCTTTACCTTATATTCGTTCAGCGGTTTTCCATCCAGGATGATCACACCGGTATCTGGCTTCAGTACACGGTAAATACATTTCAGCAATGTACTTTTTCCACTTCCATTTGGTCCTATGATTCCTACAAATTCCTTTTCCTTTATGGCTGCGTCAATTCCCTTAAGAATCTCATTTCCGCCAAGCTCTACATGGATATCAGAAGCTGTCAGTTTCATGATTTCTCACCTCCGAATCCATAAGATCTGCGTACCAGCAGATAAATAAAGCAAGGTGCTCCGATCATGGATACCAGGATTCCGATTGGGACTTCACTCTTGGGAATAATGATCCTGGAAGCAACATCTGCCCAGATCAGGAAAATGGAACCGCTAAGTGCTGACAGTGGAAGCATTTTCTTGTGATCGGTTCCAAAGAACATTCGTACCACATGAGGAATAATGAGTCCTACAAATCCAATGATACCTGCGGAATATACCACAAAACCGATCAACAGTGCTGTCACTACAAGATACACCTGACGATATCTGTGCAGGTCAGTTCCTAATGTGATGGATACCTCATCTCCAAGCAGCATCATATTGAGAATACGGCTCTGGGTGCAGAAAAACAGGGTTGCTATAAAAACGCAGGGAATAATCACAGCCAGATTTTCCCATTTCGCACCTGCCAGACTTCCCATCAGCCAGAAAGTAACTGTCTGGATTCCATCTCTGTCGCCCGCAATATAGACAACAAAGTTTGAAAATGCACTGCACACACTTCCAAGTGCTGTACCTGCAAGCAGAAGTCGGACTGAATTTGCCCGGCCTCCTATATTTGCAGTGATCTGTACCAGTACAGAAATAAGGAAGGCTCCGATAAATGCGCAGATTCCAATAGAGTTGGAGCCAAATACGGCTCCAACTCCAAGAAAGATTGCCACTGTTGCACCAAGAGATGCACCAGAGGAAATACCAAGAATATACGGATCTGCGATCGGATTTTTCACAATGGCCTGCATTACCACACCTGCAACTGCCAGACCCATGCCAACGGCTGTTGCAAGAAGAATACGGGGAAGGCGGATAAACCATACAATATCGGACATGGCTCCTACACCATAAACCTCCGGATCCCCGATTCCAAATACTTTATACAAAATTACACTATACACATCTTTCACAGAAAGATCTACAGAACCAATGGTAACTGCAGTCAGAATGGATATCACCAGAAGCACAGTCAGTAATATCACCGCCAGCACATAGATCGGCTTTCCATGAAAAATTCCATTTTTAAAATCCGGTTTTCTTTTCATTTTATTCGTACAGATCCGGATATAATGCTTTTGCAAATGTCATAATTCCATCATAGGTTCTGACACCGCTGCAGTATACTTCATTCAGGTTTACAGAGAATACTTTGTTGTTCTTAACTGCTGAAAGGCTTGCATATGCAGGGTTATCTGTAATATCAGCGATAGCCTCATCAGCTGTCATAAATCCATCATAGTTGATCATGAATAATACGTCCGGATCAGCTGCAATCAGATCCTCTGCACCAACGTTTTCAGAGTTCTCTGCACCAAGCTTCAGCTCCGCACCAAGTGTCTCCGGAATATTTCCGCCAAGTGTCTCTGTTCCATATACACGGAAGGAATCTCCCTCATCCTCAAGAACTGCTACAGATAACGGGTCTGTTCCTTCTACATGCTCTTTTACTTTATCAATCTCACCCTTCATCTGATCAACGATTTCTTCTGCCTTGTCTTCGCAATCAAAGATCTTGCCAAGGTTCAGGATATCCTCATATTCGTCTTCAATTGTACGTGGGAACTCAGAAGCCGGTCCCTTTGCAGCACTGTTCAGGGACATGTATGTATTTACATCTCTCTCCTGCCAGAAGCTTACATCAGAAAGCCAGTCATCACTGAAAGAAGAATACCATGCCGCAATAAAATCAGGCTCCATTGCAACAACTTCCTCTTTGGATGGCTTGGTATCCATATACTGAATCTTGTCAAATTCATCTTTTAAATCCTCACGCACATCACCGTCCAGACCGCAAGCAGCTACGATCTTATCACCGAGACCAAGTGCCAGAAGCTCTTCGATATTGGAGTTTGCATATGCAAATACTTTCTCCGGAGCTTTCTCAAAAGTCATTTCAACCGGTTCGTTCTCATAATTGTAGGTTGTGATTGTTACGGGATAATGGCTGTCTCCATCCTCCGCAAATACAGTTGTTCCCATTCCCAGGCTGAGAATTCCTGCCAGACATAACATTCCTGCTGCTGTTTTCATGTTTTTCATGCTTTTTCTCCTTATTTTTTCTTTTGTTTTTTTGTTTTTAAAAGAAAAAAGTCCGCTTCCATGAAAAAGCGGGCATCACAAAAAAACATGATACGAAAGACAGCACTTTACACGGAAGTTTCTTTCTATGAACCAAGCAGGTTTCCTGGCTTACAGCTTAAATCCCCATTCCCTTCTCACATAAAAATGCAATGGATATGAATGTGGCATAACTGAATACAGTGACCGGATCGTTCAGGATTCTCACCTGATTCCCTCTTCTGAAAGCAGTACAAATTTTATATATTTTTTCAGCACTTGGCACATTTATTCTTTTAAGCAGAATTATTATAACTTACCCCTTAAATAAAGTAAAGATATTTCTTTAACAATGTTTTTGATTTTGAATATAATATAGGCATCCCCTTCCTTACTTATATATCTATTTCCCATACGGTGCCGTGTCTTCAGCAACCATACCCAATTCCGTTTTCGGAGAATAGGTATACACCTTGCTATTCTCAGCGTAATTCTCCATATCATTATTATCTGTCCATAGCTCACACTGTGTCATCACGGTCTGCACTGCATCATCCATTCCTTCCGGCGGATAGCGATGCTTTTTGAGCAACCGCTTAATCATCATACGCATTTTCGCTCTGGCAGAATCCCGTTTCTGCCAATCTATTGTTCTGTTCTTACGCAGTGTATCTGCCAGTTCCTTTGTAATGGCAATCAGTTCTTCGTTTTCATAGAAATCCTTAATGGCCTCCGGCTTTGTCAGCGCATCATAAAATGCCAGTTCATCAGCAGTCAGTCCAAGCTTGTCTCCCTCTTTATGAGCTGTCGCAATCTGTTTTGCCAGATTCAGCAATTCTTCAATAACCTGTTCATTGGTCAACATTCCATTCAGATACGCATTCATAGCACGCTGTATAATTTCACTGAATTTCTGCGATTTTACCACATTTGTATGACGGTAAATCTGCACCTGTTCCGCAATCAGCCTTTTTAACAGCTCTACAGCAAGGTTTTTCTCCTTCATTTTAGAGATTTCCTCAAGGAACTTTGGATCAAAGAGCGAAAATTCCTGATTTATATCTGAGAAAAGGTTAATGACGCCTTCGCTCTGAACACTGGCTTTCAGAAGCTCGTTAATGCGAGCATTCATTTCTGGCAGAGAAATTTTCTTCCCCTCTCCCTGATTCATCAATCTTGTAACAAGCACACGAACAGATTCAAAGAATGCCGCTTCCACACGCAGCTCTTTTTCTGCCAGAGAGGAACACAGCGACAATGCTTGCCTGAGCAGCAATGCCTCTTTCAGGAAATTCTCTCGTTCCTGTTCTTTATTCACAGCGACAATAAAGTTGACCGCACCGCTGATTGCCTTGGAACGCTCCAAATCCGTACCTGTCATAAACTTGGAATAATCATAACCGTGGAACAAATCCCGACAGATAGACAGTTTCTCAAGGAACTTCGGATATGCAACCTTGGCAACATCGGTATCACCGTAATTCTTCCTATCGCGAGTAGTGTAGTCATTCATTGCCTGCTTCAATGCAGAAGCAATGCCAACATAATCGACAATCAGACCGCCTTCCTTATCTCCAAATACACGGTTTACTCTGGCAATAGCCTGCATCAGATTATACCCCTGCATCGGCTTGTACACATACATGGTTGCAAGAGATGGCACATCAAATCCTGTAAGCCACATATCCACGACAATGGCAATCTTCAGCGGACTATCATTATCCTTAAACTCCTTTGCCAGCTCATCCTTATGGTGTTTATTGCCGATGATTTTATTCCATTCTTCTGGATCTTTGTTACTACCTGTCATAACAACAGCAACCTTATCCGTCCATCCGGGACGAAGTTGCAAGATACGCTCATATATCTTCATGGCAATAGGGCGTGAGTATGCTACGATCATTGCCTTACCTGTGAGCAGATTCGCACGATAATTTTCATAATGATTCAAAATATCGTCCACAAGGGAGTTGATAGTTTTCTCATTGCCAAGAATGGCTTCCATCTTCCCCAGTTCTTTTTTGCTCCTTTCGATAACCTCTGAATCAGCATTTTTTGCCATAATGTCATATTCTTGGTCAATGAGCTTCAAAGTCTGCTCATCCAGTTTCAGCTTGATAACACGGCTTTCATAATATACCGGACGGGTAGCACCATCCTCAACCGCCTGTGTCATGTCATAAATATCTATGTAGTCACCGAACACTTCACGAGTGTTGCGGTCTTTCATAGAAATCGGCGTTCCGGTAAATCCGATAAAAGTTGCATTCGGCAGAGCATTGCGGATAATACGAGCAGAACCGATTTTGATTTCACCTGTCTTGACATCGACCTTTTCTTTCAAACCGTACTGCCCACGATGAGCTTCATCCGCCATAACCACAATATTTCTGCGCTCAGAAAGGCAATCAAAGGATTCCTCAAATTTCTGCATCGTGGTAAAAATAATGCCGTTTGCTTTTCTACCGTCCAGTAATTCTTTCAAATGCACCCGGCTTTCGGCATGAACTGGGTCTTGACGCAGAAAATCCTTGCACTTGGCAAATTGCCTGTAAAGCTGGTCATCCAGGTCGTTGCGATCTGTGATAACTACGATGGTCGGGCTATCCAAAGCATCTTGCAGACAATGGGCATAAAACACCATCGACAGCGATTTGCCGCTGCCTTGTGTATGCCAGAATACACCACCCTTGCCGTCTGTCTCCGTTGCGTGTTTCGTGGAAAGTACTGCCTTATTGACAGCAAAATACTGGTGATAACCTGCTAATATCTTGAACTGTTTGGTTCCTTCATTGGAGAAACAGATAAAGTTCTTGATAATATCCAGTAAACGTTCTTTTTCAAAAATACCCTCAAAAAATGTATCGAACTGAGCATACTGTGTATTTTCATAGCCGCCGTCCTTCGTTTTCCATTCCATGAAGCGATCTTCGCCAGAAGTAATTGTACCAGCTTTCGATGTCATAAGGTCACTCATAACACAGATACAGTTATAAATAAACATGGAAGGAATCTCATGCATATAGTTGCGAATCTGTGTGTATGCTTCGGATGCATCCGTTTCCTCACGAGAGGGAGATTTCAGTTCCACCAGGACTACCGGCATACCATTCAAAAATAGCAGTACGTCAGGGCGTTTGGTGCTGTTCTCAATAAATGTCCACTGGTTCGCCACAATAAAGGAGTTGTTGTCCGGATTCTTGTAATCAACAAGATATACCAAGCCGGAGCGTTCCTCACCCTTGACAAAATAACGCACTTCTACACCGTGCTGAATGTAATCCATAAAAAGAGCGTTTTTCTGCACAATTTCCGCATTTTCAAAATTTCTCAGCTTATACAAAGCATCGTGAATTGCGTCCTCCGGCATATCCGGATTCAAACGATGCAGTGTTTCGTCTAATTTATCTTCATACAGGGGGCTTTTGAAGTCCCGCTCCAAATCAGGAGCATAGACATGCCGATACCCCATATTCTGAAATAGCTCTATAACAGAATTTTCATAGTCTGCTTCGGTATAAAAGCCAGCCATAGGTTAATCACTCCTTTTTTCGTTACATTTTTCGTGGTAAACAAGAATTTAGAGCAACAAGCTCAGGCAATTTACAGCCGTATGTTTATTGAGCACCGACAAGAAAGTTGGAGCACAGGGCAGCTGTCTGACCTAATCTCAGTTAAGTATGGAAAAGATCATAAAAAACTGGCTGACGGAAACTATCCAGTATATGGATCAGGCGGAATAATGCGATATGTAGAAAAGCCTCTCTATACTGGCGAATCTGTTCTAATTCCCCGTAAAGGAACTCTCAACAATATCATGTATGTCAATGAAGCGTTCTGGTCGGTAGACACCATGTTCTATACCGAGATGCTGCGTCCTAATATTGCAAAATTTGTGTACCATTTTGTAAAAAGCAAAGATCTGGCTTCACTGAATGCTGGCTCTGCTGTACCGAGCATGACAACCAATATTCTTAACGCAATGCAACTATATATTCCTGACGAAAAAACATTAGAAAAGTTTGAGAATATAGTTTCACCAATGTATAGTGCAATGCAGGAAAACACAAAAGAATCCAAGATTCTTGCCAATACTCGTGATGCACTTCTGCCAAAACTTATGTCCGGCGAGCTTGATGTCTCTGACATCGATCTTTAAGCCGCTAAATTCTTGTTTAACTTCTCATTTGTTTTTCTTTTTTTATCCAAAACTGCAATAATTGATACTATACGGTCTTGTATGCACCGTTCTGGCAAGTCTATCTCTATTTTCGACAAAATGCCTTGATTTAAGGATGCCATTGTCGTTCCATGTGAGCACATGCTTATCATGAAAGCTTTATGCTTAGGCGTAAGAAAATAATATGATAAATATCGTGGATTGATTTTGTTTGTTTTTACTCTTAATCTGATACAATCTGATCCCTGCATCCATCCCGCTTCATTTGCTCCTATGTAGGCATGACGATCAACAGCCCCCTTTCTTCCAAATACAATATCTCCCTCTTTAAGTATGTGCATAGATAACCGTTCAAGTGTCTTCTCACCAACATAATCTACTTTTGTTGTTACAACTGTTGAATATCCTAAATTTTTCACATTTAGAACTGGAGTTCCACTTTCAACATATTCTGCCGCTTTTAGTTGGGTGCCAAATGGTCCTGTTTTTATTTCAATTTCTCCATTCTTAACAAGTTCCTCTAATTCAATAATCACAATACCTTTTCTCCTCTAGCCTATATATTTCTTATGAGCCAACTTAACATTGCTCTGCTTAACCATTGCATACTGTAAGGTCGTATCTATTCTTTTATGTCCCAAGAGTTTCTGTAACTGCTCAATAGGCATTCCTTTGTCAATTGCCATCGTTGCAAGCGTCCTTCGGAACTTATGCGGATGAACTTTGGGAATATCCAGCTGTTTTCCCATTTCACGCAGGCGGGATTCTATGCCGCCGATCTTGATTCTCTCATGCGGAGAACGCAGAGTAACAAACAATGCCGGATTATCATCCATTCTGCTATCAATGTAGTTTTGCAGATGAATCTTCGTCCGAGCATCAAAGTATACAATGCGTTCCTTATCGCCTTTACCGAAAACGACACATTCACGCTCATTAAAATTGATGTCCGCTTTATTCAGCAAAACCATTTCACCGATACGCATTCCGGTAGAGGCCAGCATATCAATCATTGCCAAATCACGAAGTTCTGTGCAGTTGTCGCGCATTTTTTCCAAGTCCTCATCTGTGTAGGTTTCTTTGATGTTGGTTGCCGTTTTCACCTTATGGATGCGGCGAACAGGGCTTTTCAAAATATAGTCCTCATCCTCCAACCAAGAGAAAAAACTGGACAGAATTCTGCGGATATTATCTATCGTCACACGGCTGGACTGGTTCTTGCTCTGATAATCCGTCAGATAGGAACGCAAATCCTCCGTCTGTATATGGCGAATACCTTTATCTGTCGAAGCTACCATCATTTCAATGGTTGTGCGGTAATATTTCAGCGTTTTCTCTGAACAGCCTTCAATTCGTTTTGCCGAAACAAAAGCGTCTATCAGCTTTTGGTTATCGTTCATATCTTTCTTTTCTGTCTGTGCTGTAATTTCACAGCCAAACAGTGTGTTTTCAAGCACTTTTTGCAACTGCTGCATTTGTGCGTTGTCGAGGTGTGGCAGCATTTGCTGCACCACCTCTGAAATAATCTGTTGTTTCATAGGTCATTCTCCTTCAAATTTATTTTCCAGAGAACGACTCAACGGCAGTTCCATTGGCTTTAGCTCCTGCCGTTGGTAGGAGTATTTAGGTTAAACAAGAATTTAGCGACTTAAAGGTTAATGTCTGAGACATCCAATTCGCCAGACATCAACATAGGTAACAATGCATCTCGGATATCAGAAAGTCGTGAGTTTTCTGCTTCAAGCACTTCCTGCTGTTGGAAAATTGGAGTGCAAAAGGCATTGAACTTTTCGATAGTTTCGTTATCAGGAATTACAACAGGGACAGATTTCATACCTGCACCTGATATTTCCTTAAAAGTTGAACCCGAAGCCATCCCCTCGATGGTCGGCAATAAAAATTTCAGAAGATAATACATAAAGGATGTACCAACATTTTCATTTGGAACTACCGATTTGAATCCCTGATTAGTTGTTACTTCATTGGCAGCAATGGCAATGTATCCAATAGGTGCTCTGGAACTAAACAGAACTGTTCCGGTTGGCATTTTGGTTGCACTGCTCTTGTAAAATCCTAATTCTGAAATATCAATTTCACCGTGAGAGATAAATTTTGACTTATTAAGAGATAAATCCTTTGGAGTGATCCATGCTATGCCTTGCTCGGAGTAATATTCTGGCTTTGTTTTGGATGGGGTTCCACCTGCAACAACAGTTCCAAGGTCCGAAAGCATACCATCTTTCCATGTTGGATTAGCATTCTCAACAAATAATGAATGAAAAAGAGCTTCTGCTTGTTGCTCTAAATTCTTGTTTATCTTTTTATTTAACTCAATTTTATCGTCTATCATCCATAGAATACTGGCGATCTTATTCTGTGCATCCAGAGATGGGACTCTTATTGGAATCTCTCCCATAAATTTCGTATTAATAGATGGCATCGTTGCACCGGTAGCAATATTACGAACAAACTGTTTTGTTTTTTCCAATAAAAAGAAATAATACAAATATTCTGGATTCAATTTTTCACAAGGTCGTACTCTAAGGCATCGCCCCGAAAACATCCATCCTTCATATTCTGCACTAACATATGAGCAACGATCAACTGATCCTACGCGGCTGAAAACAATATCTCCTGTTTTCAGTACGTATTTTTTTAGCCTTTCTTTATCCTTGTCTGAAACACAAGGAAGATTTTGTTCTGTAAACTTTCTGCTTCCGAGATGTTCTACTGTAACGATAGGCGTTCCATGAACTACGTAATCCTCCTTGTGTAGTTGGCTACCGAATGGTCCTGTCTGAATTGCTGCAAGTTCAGATAATTTTATTGTATCAAATTTCATACCCAATCGCCCCCAGCTTCTTTCTGATTTCATCCTCCAGTTCATGGGATTTTGCGAACATCTCCGACAACTCAGAAGTCAGACGATTCATTTTATCCTCAAACGGTTCTCCGTCATCTTCCTGTTCTTCAATGCCGACGTATCGTCCAGGAGTCAAAATATAATCCTGCTTTGCAATGTCCACAAGTGTTGCCTCCCTGCAGAATCCCTGAACATCTTCCAAAGTGCCATTCTGAAATGCTTCAAAGGTATCTGCAAGTTTCTGAATATCTTCATCTGTAAAATCACGATGTTTACGGTCAACCATATGTCCCATCTTGCGGGCATCAATGAACAGCGTTTTGCCGGGCTGTTTCTTACCTTTTGTAATGAACCACAGAGTAACAGGAATTGTCACGCTATAAAAAAGCTGGGTAGGCATTGCGATAATGCCTTCAATCAGATCATCCTCGATGATTTTCTTTCGGATTTCACCTTCGCCGCTGCTCTGCGTAGACAACGCACCATTCGCCAGTACCAGACCGATTTTCCCATTCGGAGCAAGGTGATGAATCATATGTTGAATCCATGCGTAGTTGGCATTACCTGCAGGCGGCAGACCGTATTTCCAACGCTTGTCTTCTTTCAGTTTTTCCTGTCCCCACGGATGATAATTGAATGGGGGATTAGCGAGAATAAAGTCTGCTTTCAGTGTCGGATGCAAGTCACTTGTAAATGTATCCGCATTGTATGGTCCCAGATCAGCATCAATACCTCGGATTGCCATATTCATTTTCGCCATCTTCCAAGTATCCGGGTTTGCTTCCTGCCCATACACTGAAATTGCTCCACGCTTATGACCATGTGCTTCAATGAACTTTTCACTCTGTACAAACATACCGCCGGAACCGCAGCAGCAATCGTACACTCGGCAGTTATCAAACGGACGCAAAATAGAAACCAGAGTTTTTACCACGCTGGACGGTGTATAAAATTCACCGCCGCCAACACCTTCTTTTTCTGCAAACTGTGCAATACAGTATTCATAAGTACGACCGAGCAAGTCTTCACTTGCAGTCGTATCGCTCATGTCGATGTTATTTGTAAAAATATCTACCACATCACCCAAGATTCGCTTATCTAAGTCTGGACTCGCATAATTCTTCGGCAGTACATTTTTCAGCTTTTTGTTTTCTGCTTCAATGGCTCTCATTGCATTATCAATGATTGTGCCGATTTCCGGTGTGTGTGCCTTGGATGCAATGTTGCTCCAGCGAGCTTCCTCCGGAACGAAAAATACATTGTCCATCTCGTAAGCATCACGGTCATCCTCGAAACCGTCACCTTCTGCTATAAGTTCCTGATACCGTTTATCAAACGCAGCAGAAATGTACCGCAGGAAAATCAATCCAATAATAACCTTTCTATATTCCGCCGCCGGGATATGCCCCCACAATACACAAGCTGCATCCCACAACTGTTTTTCAAAGCCAATGTTGGCATTTGTTTTACCCGCCATTTGTTTTCCTCCATCTATTGATTGATGATTGTTATTTTTATAAATCAGTCGTATTTTCTTCCAGTGCTGATAGTCGGAAGCGTTTCAAATTGGTCAGACTGTGTCTGACTAATTGGGGTATTTTCATAAGCAAGGTAGAATTTTCACATCTACATCAGATTTGTTGAGGAAAATCACTTTCCAAATAAGCCTGTTAAATATATAGAAAGATTTCTTTTCAGCTCTACATTCGTTTCCATCTGTTTATTTATCTTCTTTTCTGCATCTTCAGAAATACCCCATGAATATCCTACTTTTTAGCATCGGGAACTCCCTCTGTCGAACACAGTGTTTGAATTTTTCATGTTAAATTGCTCTCTAAGTAGGACACAAATAATCAAATTTATCATACGCTAAAGTGCAAATAAAATCAATCTGTGTAGCAAAAGATTTTTGCAGTTTACCGCAGAAAACTGAATATCCAAGACAACTTCTACTTTCTGCAGTGTTTCCACCATATCAATCTGCTCCTTATTCAGATATGACCAGATGGTTTTTCTCTTTTCAATACCGTTGACAAGCCTGAACTACTTTGCCGACATTCCAATCTCAATGCGTTTTAGCATATCGCACTCATTGCTTTAAGTCCGGATGTAGGCTCAGTGATTTTTGCAATATTCTGCAAAGTAACTCTGACTTTAAGAGCCAATATTTAATCTTTTTTTAATTCGCATTCTATATAGTAGTCCCAAAAATATCTTAGCAAACCTATCTCAAAGTATTGACAGATTGGTTCGTTCCAAGTAAAATATGTGTAACAGAACCCGCCACGCTTAGTCTTGTTTCGGCAAGAATGCGCAACCCGGCGGGACTTTTTATATCCAGAGGTGAGCCATGTATACATATCCTAAGAATTTTTTATCCATTACACAATTAATTCAGAAACTCAAAGACACTGGAATGACTATCGATTCGAATGACACCGCTGAAATAGCGTTAACAACAATTGGATATTACCGTTTAAAAGGTTATAGTTTTCATCTTATTGATCCTTCCACCAAAAAGTACATAGAAGGAACATCCTTATCAAATATTTTAAGACTGTACCGCTTTGATTCAGAGCTGTCAGACCTGCTGTTTAGCTATTTATCACAAATTGAAGTTGCATTAAAGTCACAACTTGTCAATGCATTCCAGATTACTCACGATGCACTTGTTTTAAATGATCCTTCCGTATTTAAAGATAAAAAAACATTCTGGAAGAATCAGAGCACCATTGCATCTGAAATCAGCCGTTCCAATGATGTTTTTATAGAACATAACTTTGATAATCACGATGGAGCCATTCCTATATGGGCTGCTGTCGAGGTTATGTCTTTCGGCACTATATCAAAAACTATTAAAAATATGAAAACCGGCAGCAACACTGCTTTTTCTGAGCTGATTAAAAATTATAAGTTTAAAAACAGCAATGGACGTGATATCAATCCATCAAAAGATATGTTTACATCCTGGATTCAGGCTGTTTCCATCATGAGAAATATTTGTGCTCACAACAGCCGTATTTATAATCGTAGCATCAGTACAAGACCACAGCTTATTTATTCAGATGTCATCCATCCGCATCCTCGGTACAATGGGCTATATCAGATTATGCTTTCAATGAAATATCTTCGTCCAACCGAAGATTCGTGGACGGCTTTTATAACTGATTTCAAACAGCTTCTGAATAACTATTCTGATGTATGTGATATTCGCAGACTTAATTTCCCATCCGATTGGGAAAGCCACTTTTAATGCAATTCATAGTTTTCAGATATCCGCATATACTATAAATGATAGAACCAATCCAGCCTCTCTTCGATGCTCAAATCGATTGGACATTCAGGAGAGACATTTCGTCTCTCCATTTTTATTTAGTCCTTTTTATAAAATTTGTACTTCTCAGTTTCATTTTTTCTTATATCTTCTTCCCATAGCAGATTATGTAGCTATCGGCATACTTAACCAACGATAGACAACTAGTTACTGTTCACTCCGTTCACAGTAACACGCTTCGCGATGCACAGAAATCATGCTTTGCATGATTTCGCGCCGCAACTCTCGGGTTTTCTGTGAACTTTGTTCACAAAAAACACCTCGCGGAATGTTACCAGTGAACAGTAACAACAACTATTCTTCGTTTTTTACAGCTTAATTTTTCATTTGCCCTTTCTTTCCGTTTATGGTAAATTTTCTCTAGACCATACAAATTGTTGAAATTTTTTGACATACGTTAGGAGGTATATTGATATGAATAAGGAAAACCAAGCCAAAATCATAGAGTTGGTAAAACAAGCCAAGCCCTTGATTCTCCAAGAAATGACCCACGAAAAGGTTACCGAAAAAGGGGCTGCCGATTACGTTACCAACGTAGATGTTGCCGTACAAAATTACCTGAAGGAAGCCCTTGAAAAAGAATTTCCTGAAATCCGGTTGATTGCCGAAGAGAAAGAGAACCTTGGACTGAATTCCCGGAAATCTTACTGGATTCTGGATCCCATTGACGGAACCACCAATTTAATCCGGGATTATCATTTAAGCGCAGTTTCTCTGGGGCTTTATGAAAATGGGGAAATCACTTTCGGAGTGGTCTATAATCCCTTTACAGAGGAACTCTTCTACGGTGCCAAAGGAGAAGGTGCCTATCTGAACGGAACTCCTATCCATGTGTCCAACCAGCCGGAATTCAAAGATGCTGTAGTGTCTTTCGGCTCCTCTCCTTATGAAAAAAACAGGGCAAAGGAACTGTTCCCGGTATTTTACAATATTTTTATGAACTGTGCAGATTTCAGGCGCACCGGCTCTGCTGCCCTTGACCTTTGCTATGTAGCCTGCGGCAGACAGCACGCTTATCTGGAACAAAATCTGAAGCCCTGGGATTACAGCGGGGCTACCGTTATTTTAAGAGAAGCTGGCGGTGTCATCACGGACTGGGAAAATAAAGAGCCACCTTATCTTGAGAATTCGGATATACTGGCCTGTGTACCCCAATTCCGGGAAATTTTACAACACCTTATAAAAAAATAGGTCTGACCCAAGACCTGGCATTTCAAATGCTTTGCAAATGCAAAAAAATAACCTACAGATATCAAAAGACACCAATGCAGATTTTTCCATTTTTCATAAAATCTCATAGATAAATCCAGCGCACATTTGAAAGTGTCTCCAACTGATTTTATGATGCATCTGCATTGATGTCTTTTTTTCCTCAATTTTATTCCGCCGTATACTCCCGTACTCTCAGCGGAATTCCAAGCTTCTCTGCCACTTTACGGCTTTTCTCAACGTTTTCTTCCCCGATACAGTCTACAACCGTGAATTTCACATTTTCTGTATATTTTTTGCAATCCTGCGCAAATTTCAGCATGGCATCAAAGGCTTTCTCGCCGTAAGCCGGGCGTACCACTTCGTTGTAGGACTTGGCATCTGGCATATTTAAACTGATAGAAACAACATCGACCGCCTGACAGACCTCTTTCGCTATGGAACGCTTGTTAATCAAATCCCCCAGACCATTGGTATTCAGGCGAAGCTTGATTCCTGGACAGGGCTTCCCATCGCGGTCCAAATGTGCCGGATATTTGCTTCTCATATACTCACTGACAACGATCAGCTTATCCAGTGCCATAGTCGGCTCTCCATATCCACAGAAAACAGCTTCTTTGTATCCTGAAAAATCAAAAGCATCAATTGCTTTATAAATCTCCTCCATTGTTGGTTCCTTGTCAAACCATAAAGTTTTTGCCTCACCTACCGAATCTCCATTGTTGCGGATGCAAAAGGTACAGTTGCAAGGGCATTTATTTGTCAGATTAAAATACACCTCATCATTATAACAATATACGATATCTGCCATTATTACACTCTCCTTCTCATCTATATTGCGGTTCGCAGACATTACTTTGCGGCACTATAACTTTCTTTTCCGAAATCATTCGCTATCTCAAAGCACCTTGCGTAACATTGCCAGTGGATATTATCCTTTTACAGCAATTGTTATTCTCTTATCAACTTTTACATAATTCCCCAAGATACGCCTCGAAGCAGACTCCGTCATTCCGGTCTGTTCCTTCTTGTACCGTCTGGGCAATTGCCTTGGACAGAAAATTCACCGCCAGTTCTACGCAGTGCATCATGGACATCTCTTTCACCAGACCGGCACTAAGCACCGAGGCAAACAGGTCTCCTGTTCCAGAATAACTGCCTCCTATTTTTGGGGCAAAGCACCAGGACAAATGACCATTTTCCACCACAAGGTTTCCCATCTGCGGCAGACTTGTTTCCTTTGAATTTGGTTTTCCTGCCAGATTTTCTGTCTGCTCAGAAGTTCTACTTAACTTCTGAGTTGAAATTACAGATACCTCTTGAAGAATTGCCAAAACATTCCTCTTGGATTCCACGCCTGTAATCACAGCTGCCTGTAAGCCATATTCTTTTTTCAGCTGCTCCCCAATCTTTCCGATCTGTTCCAGCCTTTTCCTTCCATCCAGTTCCAAAAGGCTGGCATATCTTTTTTCCATCCCTTCTTTCCCATATAAAAGAAGCAGCGCTTCCGTAAGATTGGGCGTAATCACATGGGCGTTTCCCACCAGCTGAAGCATCTTTTCCCGCAGACCTTCTGTATAAATTCCATAAGCACTGCCATTATCTCCCATAACCGTATCCACCAGTACCATGGTCTTCTCTTTCCGGAACCTTCTGAGAAAATCCAGGATCTTATCAGCCTGCTCCTCGTCAGCCAGAAATCCTGTATAGATTCCATCCGGGGAAAATCCCCGTTTCTCCCATTCATCCATGATCTGTTCCATGTGCTCTGTATAATTGTCACAGTAATAGGAAGGATAACCAGTCTGGTTGCTGAGTACTGCTGTTGGCAGCGGTACCGCCTGCACGCCCATCACCGAGATCACCGGAATTGCCGCTGTCAGGGAACATTTTCCAAGCCCTGACAGATCCTGAATTACCGCTATTTTTTTCAAATATATCACTCCTGATTTTTATTGTAAATTTTTCGTTTATATTATAAAATATCACCTAAGTGTATGTACAGAAATATCCAAATTCAACTTTTTTAGAGGGGACAGTTTTATGTTAAACATTGAAAAGAATCAAAACCGCACTACGCATCTTTATATGGAAGTTTACGAATACTACCGGAAACTGATCCTGGATGGGAAAATGACACCCGGAAGCAAAATGCCTTCTCTCCGCAAGTGTTCCCAGGAGCTGAAGCTTTCCCGCACTACTATTGAAACTGCCTATCTTCAGCTTGCCGCAGACGGCTACATTATGGCAAAAGCCCAAAGCGGCTATTATGTCACAGAGATTGCCTCCCACCAGCATAAAAACAACCAGCCGGGTACTCATAAAGAAACTCATTACCGCTATGACCTGGCATCTTCAGGTGTGGATAAAGAAAGCTTTCGTTTTGACCTGTGGAGCCGTTACATGAAAAGCGCCCTCCGGCAGAATGAACGCATGCTGACCTACGGCGAACCCCAGGGGGAAGCGGATTTCCGGGAAACTTTGTCAGATTACATCCGTGAGAGGCGGAACATTCTTTGTTCACCGGATGATATTGTAGTAGGCGCCAGTTTCCAAAGCCTGCTGCAGATTCTCTGTCCTCTTATCCATGAAGTATATCCGGAATTTCACTGGGTATCCTTTCCAACCCCTTCTTTCGTTCACGGAAGCACAGTTTTCGGGGACTATGGATATGAGATCTGTTACCGTAACAAAGACTGTGATGTGGTCTATGTTTCTCCTGCACACATGACAAAGTGGGGCGAAATCATGCCGGTAAAGCGCCGTCTGGAGCTTTTGAAATATGCAAATGAACGCCATCATCTGGTAATCGAAGATGATTTCGAAAACGAATTTGTCTATTTCCAGAAGCCTACCCCTTCCCTTTTCGGACTTTCCGGAGGACAGGGCGTAGTTTACATTGGTTCATTTTCCAGATTGCTGCTGCCTTCTATCCGTATCAGCTTTATGATCCTGCCTCCTGAGCTTCTCAATGCTTATAAAAAGAAAGCCGGATTTTATAACCAGACTGCTTCCAAGGCAGAACAGATTGCCCTGTGTCAATTTATCCGGGACGGTCATCTTGCTGCACAGACCAGAAGGCTGAAACGACTTTATTCCTCCAAATTAAAGCAGCTTCGCAGCTCAGTCCGTCAGGTATTTGGCACTGGCTGTCAGATTCAGGTGGGCGCAGCCGGTACCAGTCTGGCTCTTACTTTGCCTTATGAAAAAAGTGGGGATGAATTAAAAAAACAGGCCTCTGAAAAAAGCCTGCATTTACAAATTTTAAAAGAAAGTGAGAAAGATGTGACGGTACTTATGTCCTGCTCTTCCATGCCAGTACAGGATTTCGTCCCGGCCTGCGAACTGCTGAAGTCTGTAGTTTTGGACTAAACGGATATGTCGCCTATTCGGCGACGTCACCATATATGAAAGTCAGCTGTTCCGCGCCTATGGCGCTCCCACAGCTGCCGTCCGGGACTTTTATAGTAAAAGCAGCGTATACTTTGCCATTTACCACAGACAGAGTATACGCCGTTTTTTTATCCCCGATTGTTGTCAATCATATACAGCAAGGCATTACAGATGCACGCTGCGATATTTGATCCACCCTTACGCCCGCGGGCTACAATGTACGGTACCTCTGTATGCATGATCAGTTCCTTGGACTGCACCACATTCACAAACCCCACAGGCACACCGATGATCAACTCCGGATCCAGCTTTTTATCCTCGATCAGCTCATAAAGGCGAACCAGTGCTGTAGGTGCATTTCCAATGGCAAAGATCAGCTTTTTATCCAACCCGGCCGCCTTGTCCATGCTGGCTGTGGCACGGGTGGAACCATTTTCTTTCGCAATCTTCGCCACATCCTCATCTGACATAAAACAGTAAACCTCACCGCCATACCTTGCAAGGGCGCGTTTATTGATTCCTGCTTTTGCCATCTGGGTGTCGGTTACAATACAGGCGCCATCTTTAATTGCCTGAATCGCTTTTTCCACTGCGTTTTCGGAAAAACAAAGATTTTTCGCATAATCGAAATCAGCGCTTGTGTGAATACATCTCTTTACCACCAGCTCTGTTCCCGGAATCAGAGGGGTATCACCAAGCTCCTCTGTGATGATCTCAAAGCTTCTTTTCTCTATGTCCATTGGTTTTACATTTTCCAGTTCTACCTTCATATTTATACCCCCTCTTCCAGGATTTCATATATTTTCTTCATATCCAGATGTTTCCGTAGCTCTGCTGCCAGGATATCATACTGGGTTTCCTTAAACGCCTGGAAATCCATACCAGTCATTCCAGATACATCCAGACCTTTCTTTTCTCCAATGATCTGTACGATTGCCTCAGCTACTGCCTCTTTATCAAAAACACCATGTACATAGGTTCCGCACACATTGTCAAGATAAGCACCATCCGCCTTTCTCTCTCCGGTTACGCTATCCTGAATACTGGTAGATGGCTTTGCATCTCCCTTCAGGGCAGTCTCACCCATATGGATCTCATATCCTTCCAGAGCAGTATCACTAAGCTTCGCAAACGCACCAGTCAGCTGGCTGAAAGAGCCTTCCACTCTGGTTCTGGTCTTTTTCTCAGCAAAAACGGTATCCATTGGAAGAAGGCCCATACCTTTGATCGTTCCGCCAGCTTCCACTCCATGAGGATCGCTTAAAGTCTCGCCCATCATCTGATAGCCACCGCAGATTCCAAAGATCAGCTTTCCTTTTGCAGCCTCCTTCAGGATCAACGCTTCCAGGCCATTTTCCCTCATCCACAGAAGATCTTCCATTGTATTTTTGGTCCCCGGCAGAATGATCATATCCGGATTACCAAGCTCTGATGGATTTTTCACATAACGAAGGGAAACCCCCTGGATACTCTCCAGCGGATTAAAATCTGTGAAATTAGAAATTCTGGGCACTCGGATCACCGCAATGTCAATCAGGTCTACTGTCCGATTTGTCTCAAAACGTTCCGTCAGGCTGTCTTCATCTTCAACCTGAATATTCAGATAAGGAGCTACACCCACAACCGGAATGCCGCTTCTCTCCTCCAGCATTTCCACCCCGGGATCCAGAATGGTTTTGTCTCCACGGAATTTATTGATGATCAGACCTTTTACCATCTCCTTCTCGTCTTCTTCCAGAAGCATAACAGTTCCGATCAGCTGGGCAAAAACACCGCCGCGGTCAATATCTCCCACCAGAAGAACCGGAGCCTTCGCCATTTTCGCCATACCCATATTTACGATGTCATCACTTTTCAGATTGATTTCCGCTGGACTTCCGGCTCCTTCTATAACAATAATATCATTTTCTGCTGCAAGAGCATTGTAAGCCTTCATAATATCCGGCACCAGTTTTTTCTTATATTTAAAATAATCCCTGGCGCTCATATTTCCCAGGACTTCGCCATTTACGATTACCTGAGAACCAACATCATTTGTAGGCTTTAACAAAATAGGATTCATCAGAACAGAAGGAGCAATTCCGGCTGCTTCTGCCTGCATCACCTGGGCACGTCCCATCTCCAGTCCTTCTTTTGTGATAAAAGAATTCAACGCCATATTCTGGGACTTGAAAGGTGCCACACGGTACCCGTCCTGTTTAAAAATTCTGCAAAGGCCTGCTGCCAGAAGGCTTTTTCCGGCATTGGACATTGTCCCCTGCACCATGATTGCTTTTGCCAAAATGTGTTCCTCCTTTTATAAAATCACATTTTCAACTTTGGTTCTATCTATTTCTTTCAATGCCCTGACAAGCTGCTGATTTTCTTCATGTTTCTTCACCGCCACCCTGTAATATCCTTTGGAAAGCCCGGTATAATTACTGCAATCGCGGATCAGGATCTTCTTCTGCTCCAGCTTCTCATACAAATCCGCCGGACCTGTAAAAAACACGTAATTCGCCTGAGAAGGATAAACCGGATAGCCAAGTGCCGCCAGTTCTTCTTTCAGATATGCCAGTTCCTGAAAGGTCACCTGTCTTCCCTTTTCTACATATTCTCTTTCCTGCAAAGCCGCCAGACCAGCCGCCTGTGCCATGGAAGAGACATTCCAGGGCTGACATACACCTTCCATTTTCCTCAGAAGTCCTTTATTTCCGCAAAGGCCATAGCCAAGTCTCACGCCTGCCATAGCATAGCGCTTTGTAAAAGCTTTCAGAAGAAACAGATTGTCATAGGTTTCCAGATATTCTTTTAGCGTATATTTTTCTGGTGATGGAGCGAAATCCAGGAAGCATTCGTCCACAGCCATAAGAATATCAAGCTCCTGACAACGCTTCAGAATTTTTTCCAGCAACGGTTTTTCCACCAGAAGCCCGGTTGGATTATTGGGATTACACAGGAAAATAATGTCAATCTCTTTTGTCAATGCCTGTAAGAAGTCTTCCTCCAGCACAAACCCCTTTTTCCCATTCAGGGGAAAAAACTCTACCTGGCAATCCACACTATATAATGCCTGCTGGTATTCTGCAAAAGTCGGAGCCGGCACCAGAGCCCGTCTTGGATTCACCGCCCGGCAAAGGGAAAAGATCACCTCTGCAGCGCCGTTTCCGCAGATCACCTGATCCGGCTTCGTATTCTCATATTCTGCAATGGCTTTTTTTAAGGGAGTGCAGCCTACCTGGGGGTAGTCATTTATATGCTCCAGACTTTCAATGATCGCTTTTTTGATTCCCTCCGGGGTACCAAGAGGATTGCAGTTTGCTGAAAAGTCAATGCACCCCTGATGATGATACACATCACCGCCATGTATGTGTTTTTCCATTGTTGTCTCCATTCAAGTAATTACATGATCTAAAGCGTGTTTGAAAAAGGCTTTCTGTAAGATGTGCGTCACAATTTTAAAACATACTTTAATCTTTTATTTGTTGCTGTTTTTTCAGCAAAATCCGCTATAACACAGTTTTCAGAAGAACACTCAGCCCGAAGAATAAAATTGCTCCCACAATACAGGTTGCATAAAGCAGTTTATTCGCTCTTGGAATATCCTCGATTTCAACCGGGCGGATCGGATCCCCGATCGTCGGTTTTTCATATAGCTTACCAAAATAATAAGCATTTCCTGCCAGCTGAACATCCAGTGCTCCTGCCATAGCCGCTTCTGTCTGGGCAGAATTGGGGCTTGCATGATTGCGGCGGTCTCTTCTGTATATTTTCACTGCATTTTTGGTATCCATTCCAACAAATACTGTGGACAATGCCATCAACCAACCGGAAATTCTGGCTGGAATATAATTCGCCACATCGTCAAGTCTGGCTGCACATCTTCCAAAATACAGATATTTATCGTTTTTATATCCAAGCATAGAATCCATAGTGTTGATGCCCTTGTACAAAAACATCAGGGGAATTCCACCGATTGCCATATAAAACATAGGGGCAATAATTCCATCTGAAGCATTTTCTGCAACCGTTTCCACAGCAGCCTTAGTCACGCCTTCTTCTGTAAGCTCTTTTGTATCGCGGCCTACGATCATGGAAACTGCATACCGCGCCTCCTCAATGGTTCCGTTTTTCAATCGGTCATACACTTTCATGCTTTCAGCTTTCAGAGATTTCGTCGCAAGTAATTGTCCGCACCAGAAAGTCTCCAGTGCAAAACCCAACCAGAAATTCCATTTATAAAGCAGATAGATCACACCGTAAGGAATAAAAAAGGTAATAAGACAGACAAAGACAACCTCCAGAATGCCTCCTGCCCGCTCACCCTTATCTGTTTTCGGAAACACCTTTCGTATTCCTTTTTCCAGTATGCTGATCAGATTTCCTATAAGACATACCGGATGATATAGCCATCTTGGATCTCCTATAAGCAGGTCAAGAATAAAACCTGCTGGAAGAGTTAATAATCGTATCATTTTTGTAACTCCTTATACTCCAGACACTTTTTTAAAAATGCCTGTGGGATTTTCGGATTTGCGTAATAATATAAATGAGGAAAGCCAGCTAACAAATGATCAAAGCCGTGCATGCAGTCCCACCCGCGTTTGCTTTCCGGTTTGGAAGCATGAAATGCAGTTCCACAATTATCCGAATCAAAATAATGAAATTCATGGGCCGGACTTACTCCAAGATCTGACTCCCCAAGAATTGCAGTTTCCTGTTTTCCATGGGAAATCCCCTGATTCTGCTTCAAAGTAATATAGCCAAACCGGGTCAGTCTGGGTGTGCGCCATACCTTACCCGGAATAACGCCTGCCATTTCATAGAATTTCCCATCCATTCCCTCCATGCTTTCGTGGAGATACATGAACCCACCGCATTCTGCAAGACAGGGCATTCCATCCTTTATGGCTGCCGCAATTTCCTGCCGCATAGAAAGATTCTCCTCCAATGCTTTTCCATTTAATTCCGGATATCCACCATAGAGAAGAAGTCCGTCCAGATTTTCTGGTAAATGTCCGTCATGTACAGGCGAAAAGGCCACCAGCTCGGCACCCATGGAACGAAGAAGATCCAGATTGTCTTCATAAAAGAAGCAGAATGCCTCATCTTTCGCAAGACCGATCCGAAGCTTCTTTGGGCTTTTCCAGGTATACACCTGACTCATTTCAGTCAATACATCCACTTCTCTTTTCACCTTTTCAGCTATTGCACTGGTTCCAGCTGGCTGACATAGGGATCTCTCATCTGTCTTTTCCAGCAACGGATATTCCAACACTGGTGCCTCATTGGCCAGTTTCAATATCTCTTCAATTTCCAGACTGTTCTCCAGCACTTCTGCCAGCTTCAAAAGCCTTCCCTTTAATTCCGGAATTTCTTCCGGAAGAACCAAGCCCAGATGTCTGCTTTCTATCACACAGTCCTCTACCTTTGGCACATAGCCCAGCACTTTAATACCAAGCTCTTCTTCTATCAGCTTTTTCATTCGGGGATAAAGCATGGGCGACATCTGGTTAAAAATCACGCCCTTTATATGGCTGTCCCTTTTATACTCCATAAATCCTTTTATGTAAGCAGCAAGTGAAACACTCATTCCTTTGCTGTTCACGATCAGAATTACAGGTGTGTCCGTTACCCTGGCCAGATCATAGGCACTTGCTCTGGTGGTAATTCCTGCCACTCCATCGTAAAATCCCATGACCCCTTCCATCACTGCTATTTCACAATCAGCACTGTTTTTTGCAAGAAGGTATCTGGTAATCTCCTCTCCTGTAAAAAAAGTGTCCAGATTTCGGGATTTTGTACCAATTACCTGGGTATGGAACATGGGATCAATATAATCCGGTCCGCATTTAAAGGAGACTGTCTTTATTCCTCTGTTTACCAGTACCTGCAGCAGACCACAGGTGAGAAGTGTTTTTCCGCTTCCGCTGGCTCCTGCTGCAAGCAAGATCCTGGGTATTCTTTTTTTCATGATAGTCCTCCTCTTCTTTCCGCGCCAACAGCCTTTTTCTGCACTCTTAAGAAAACCACACCTGTCATATCTGCGCCCGGGGGCTCTGGCAGGTAATGATATAAATAGGATTTTCTCCCATCATTAGATGGTATCTTCCAATCTCTTTTGATCTGGAGGCTGTAAGCTGCACTGCTTCCTGATCTGCGAAATCGTATTCTTTCAATATCTCCAGTGCCTCACTGATAGTCTCCAACGTAATGCAGTTGATCACGATCCGCACATCCTGGTTCTTTTCTAAAAGCAGGGCAACGATTTCTTTCAGATTTCCTGATGAACCGCCGATAAACGCATGAGTTGGAACCGGCAGTTCTTTTAGTGCTTCCGGTGCCTCGCCCTTTATAATTTCCAGATTATCCGCTGCAAACCGCTGTTTGTTTTTGTAAAGAAGAGCCACCGCGTCATCCTTTTTCTCAACAGCGAAAACCTGTCCCTGATCTGCGCGAAGAGCCATTTCCACAGAAACAGAACCTGTTCCGGCACCTACATCATAACAGATGGAATCTTCCTGAAGACGAAGCTTGGAAAGGGAAACACATCTCACCTCTTCTTTTGTCATAGGTGCTTTTCCACGGATAAATTTCTCATCTGGAATTCCATGAGTGGAAAATGCCGGTCTGGCTTTTTCATTGTAAGCACAGACAACGCTCAATGCCTGACCCGCATAGGAAGTCAGTTCACTGGCGTTCGCCTGGAATATTTTTTCATCTGGATAGGAAAGATTTTCTCCAACATAGAGAACCACATCTCCCATCTCATATTCCACAAGTTTCTGTGCAAGTTCCGCAACTGCACTTCCTGTTCCCAGAATGGAAAAAACCTTCTGATTCTGCTTGATCATGGAAACCAAATTGCAATTTTTGCCGTGGGTGCTGGTGATCTTCGCATCATCCCAGGATAAACCGATCTGGGACATAAAATAAACCACAGAAGAAATTCCGCAGATAATCTCAATGGAGACACAGCCATTCTCTTTTTCACTGTGCTCCTGCCCTTTTAAATCATCTGCTAAAACACCCTCTGGTTTCCTTCCATTCAACACATCCAGCAGCTTCTTCGCTCCGCTGTAGAATCCCACATCCCCGGACAAAGCTATCACAATATTCTCATATTCCGGATGGCTCTTAATATAAGCTCCAATCACATCACTGCGGTATTCATACACCACCGGCTGTCCCGGCTCCCGGATGGAATCTGCCATACGCCTGGCCCCAATGATCAGATCAGCTCTTTGAACTGCCCTTTTTCCCTGAATTGTAAGGGTTTTCTCACTTCCCATCCCAATTCCCAGAAGTGTAACGTGAGGTTTCAGGGTGAGTCCAAAGTGTTCCGCGAGCATATGTTTACATTTTGCCACAGAAAGGCCCTCTTCTTCCTGCAGCGGTCTTCCAATTATAACAGGAATCACATCGCACATAAGTGCAGCATCAATTTTCTCTTGAAAACCACCTGCTTTTCCTGTATCCTTTGTCACAAGATATCTGCAGTCATACTGACGAAGCATGGCCGCGTTTAATTCCATGGAAAAGGGTCCCTGCATACCGATCAGATGCTTGCCCTCAAAGCCATAACCTTTGCAGGTTTCCATCACAGATGGCAAAGACAGAACACGGGCATAAATGCGTTCTCCAGCATCAGACAAAGCTGTAAATTTTCCAAGCTCCTTGCTGCCTGTGGTAAGCAGGATATTTCCTTTTGTACCTTCCAGAAATTCCACTGCTGCCTCTGTATTCTCCACATAAACAGCCTTATCCTGATAAGCACCGGCCTCTCTTAATACTCGCTGGTAAGAAAAACCTGTATTTTGGCAGGCAGCACGAATATTCTCCGTTACCTCGGCAGCATACGGATGGGTAGCATCCAGCACCAGTCCGGGACTGAGTTCTTTCAGAAGATTTTCCATCTCCGCCCCATTCAGGCGGCCAGCGTGGATTTTCAGATATTCGCCCTCTTTTAATGATTTGCTGCCGTAATCGGTAGCGACACATGCAAGCACACTTACTTTATTTTTTGCCAGAAAGCTGCAGATTTCACAGCCTTCTGTGGTGCCTGCAAATACGACAACATCAAACATTTTTATATCCTCTTGGTGTTACCATTTTTCCATCAATATTTCTGGTCTGTGAATTTCCAATAAATACAGTGGTAAACATATCTACCTGTGTTTCTTTCAATTCAGCCAGAGTCATAACCCGGGCAGTTTCACCCTCGCGGTTAATGTTCTGCACGGTACCGCATACTGTTTCCGGAGATTTGTGTTGAAGCATAAGTTCGCAGGCTTTTTTCAGATAATCGTGTCTCTTGTGACTGGACGGATTGTAAAGAACAATCACAAAATCAGCTTCCGAAGCCAGAAGAAGACGCTTCTCGATCTTTTCCCATGGTGTGAGCAGATCACTGAGACTGATCAGACAGAAATCGTGGATCAATGGAGCACCAAGCACTGCTGCTCCTCCGGTTGCTGCTGTAACACCTGCAACTACTTCCAGCTCCACCTCCGGATAGTTTGCGCCGATTTCATACATAAGACCAGCCATTCCGTAAACTCCCGCATCACCACTGCAGATCATGGAAACTGTCTGGTCTTTCATAGCCTCATCAAAAGCCATTACACAGCGGTCTACTTCCTTTCTCATAGGTGTGGTGAGAAAAGATTTTCCCGGAAAATGGTCTTTTACAAGATCAATATAAACCGTGTATCCAACGATCACATCACTTTTTTCAAGAGCTGTAGCTGCAGCTCCTGTCATTCCTTCATAAGAACCTGGTCCGATTCCTACCACATAGATTTTCTTTTCTTTACTCAAAACGTATCCTCCAATCTCCAAGGACAAGAGCCGTTGTCACGCCCTCTGCGCCCTGTTTTCTCTGTATAAAATGAATGCCAGTATGATTCTCTGCGGCTTTCACCGCGCTTCGTTCACACACATTATCCACACCTACTGTCTTACTCACAAAAGAGGATGAGGTGAATTCACCCTGCACAGACAGAAGTTCCTCACTGGAAAATGTTTTGAAAGGAACTCCCAGCTTTTCTGAAAGAGCCAGAAGCCCGGGTTCTTCTTTTTTTACATCAATGCTTGCAAGAGCTGCAACTGCCTCCGGATAAATGTCATTTTCTTTCAGGCAGCTGAATGCTGCTTTTTCCACGGCTTCTGATTCTTTATTTCTCCGGCAACCCATTCCAAGCACGACAGCCGGTGGAACTACGTGCGTCGTTGAGGCAAAGGGTTGACAGCTTTTATGTACGGTCACAGCAATTCCCATCTCTGGAAGCGGTGTGCCGTCCACAGTCTCGTACAATGCTTCTGAAAGTGGTATGCCTGTTCTTCGGCAACAGATCAGTCCCTTTGGCAGTTCTCCCTCACAGGGAAATTCGCTAAAGAATCCAACCTTCTCACCTGCCAGCAGCGCAGCAGAAACCTCTTTCGCCTCTTTCATTAGAAAAATGTGACAATTGTTTTTCTTTGCAAACACATCCACAGCAAATTTCCCCTCAAGGTCTGTGGCAGTTGTGACTACAGGGATTGCCTGTAAAATGTCTGCAGCCAGACAGGCAAGTTCATTTGCCCCGCCAAGATGTCCAGACAGCAGGGATATCACAAATTTGCCCAATTCATCTACTACCAGCACAGCCGGGTCTTTCTTTTTGCTCTGTATAAAGGGGGCGATGCTGCGTACTGCGATTCCGGCTGCTCCAATGAAAATGATACTGTCTGCAGTTTCGAACTGTTCTCCCGTCCATTTCCCGCAGCTTCCCTTTATAGAATCTGGAATGTATTTGCTCTTTGTGAAAAGAGAAACTATATTTCCTTCTTTTTCCAGTCCTTTTTTTAATTTCTCTCCTGTCTGCTGCCCTGTCAGGGTGTAGCATATCATGGAAATTTTCATCCGTTTTCCTTTCATCTGGAACAGGCTCTAACCTAAGCTGCCATATCAAATAACCTTATTCTTATTTCGTTGCTTCACGGAACTCTGTTGTAAATCCTGGATCGTATAACTTGGAACGGTCATAATGAGCGGCATTTACGCAGTCTCCAATGATCATAAGTGCAGTCTTCGTAATATGATTCTCCTTCGCAGTCTGCGCCAGGGTTCCTACTGTGCACACAAATTTCTTCTCATCCTCCCAGGTTGCCTTATACACAATCGCAGCAGGAGTATCTGCCGTATAACCGCCTTCGATCAGTCTTCTGCTCAGTTCTTCCAGCATTCCTGTGCTGAGAAAAACAACCATAGTTGCCTGATGAGCGGCAAAGGACTGAATGCTTTCCTTTGGCGGAACCGGAGTTCTGCCTTCCATACGGGTGATGATCACGCTCTGGGAAATATCCGGCAGCGTATATTCCAGATTTAAAGCACTTGCCGCACCGCAAAATGCGCTGACACCAGGACAGTAATCATAAGCAATTCCCTTCTCATCCAGCACATCCATCTGCTCACGGATGGCACCATAAATACAGGGATCACCTGTGTGAAGTCTTACTGTTGTCTTGCCGGCCGCTTCTGCCTTTTCCATAACAGAAAGCACCTCTTCCAGTGTCATCTTTGCACTATTATAAATAGTACAAATATCCTTTGTATACTCCAGAAGTTTGGGATTTACCAGAGATCCTGCATAAATAACTACGTCTGCTTCTTCCAGATATTTCTTTCCCCTTACGGTGATCAGATCCGGTGCTCCGGAACCTGCTCCTACGAAATGAATCATGGCTTTCTCTCCTTTTTCACTATAATTTTTATTGTGCGGCAAAGTTTTATAATTCTTACTTTAATAAATTTTCACTTTGCCTACATTGGTTTTTTATTTACATTATCTTATTTTTCCTTCACAATGATCAACGAATAATAACCTGCATCATCTGGAATTTCTTCCACACTTCTATAAATTTTCTCATCTGGCATTCCGCAATTTTCAATCATCTCGGCCTTATTACCAGATGCTTTGATCTGTGCTTTTACTTTCTGCATTTTTTTGCCGGTTTTCATCAAAACTTTCGTTCCGGGAAGCTTCAATGCTTCTTCTATCTGATAGGAGGCAGGGATTACATGAAGCTGCTGGGATTTTTCCACCAGTCCTTCATTAAATCTGGCACTGACTGCACAAAAGGATGTAATGCCGCTGACGATTTCTGTGGCATATCCCAGCTGTTCCACACGTTTGTGTACATAAATATATGTAGAATATACGGTCGGGTCTCCCAGGGTGAGAAATACTACATTTTTTCCTTTCTCAAGCCATTCTGCAATTATTTTTGCTCCTTCATCATGAACACGTTTCAGTTCTTCTCTGTCTTTGATCATGGGCATTGGCAGGGAAATCATCTGTTTGCTGTCAATTTCCGGGTACGCTCCTTTCATGATCCTGTATGCCACAGATTCTATTGGCTTTTCCCCTGGAAAAGCCAGTATATCTGCTTCCTTTGTAAGTCTTAAGGCCTTTAAAGTGATCAGCTCCGGATCCCCTGGGCCAACTCCTACGCCATATAATTTTCCTGTCATAGATCTCTCTTTCTGAAATAGTTTTTAAGCATAACTACTCTGTTTTTATTTTTTGCTCTCATAAACTGAACATATCTTTATTCGTAAAAATGCCCTGCAACATACTGTCCATGCCTGCAATCTGCACACTCTATCATCCCGCTTACATTTGAAGTTTAAGCATTTTATCCTGCTTCTGAATTTCCTGAATCAGTTCACTGGCATCTCTTGTTTTTCCCAGATATCCATATACATTGTTAAAAACAACCGCACCAAGCTTAATTTGTTCATAGGAACGGTGATCCAAATAAAACTGGATCTTCTCCATAATTTCTTGCATTGCAGGCTCTAAAAGACCTTTTTCGTGCAAAACATCAAGGGCATCATCTGTGGTATTGCAATTCAAGATAGCTCTTGCTGTATCTCCATCCGCTCCCACTCTGAGGGCATTGGCTGCAAGCACTTCCATACGGGCATCTGCACTGTGGGAATGGGTGTTCATAATTCCTGCTGCTACCTTTACAAACTTGCCAATATGGGCCACAAACAGGATTCCTTTCACGCCCATATCCACAGCCATATCAATGGTTTCTCCCACATAATTGCTGCACTTGATATTTCGTTCGAAAGGTAAGGTCATGTGCTCACGCAGATAATCTGCCCCATAATTTCCAGGTGTCACAAGAAGATACTTCTCACCTTGGGTAAAATGCTGCTTCATTTCCACATGGATGCTCTCCACAAGGGCTTTTTCGCTCATCGGCTCCACGATTCCGGAAGTTCCAAGGATGGAGATTCCTCCTGTGATTCCCAGCCTGGGATTAAAGGTCTTTTTCCCAATCTCCACTCCTTCCGGAACGGAAATTACAACCTTTAGGCCACCCTCATAATCATGGGAAACTGCTGCTTCCTCTGCTTCCCGAAGAATCATTGCACGAGGAACAGGATTGATCGCCGCTTCTCCCACTTTCTGGGAGAGCCCAGGTCTTGTAACTCTGCCTACGCCCGCTCCGCCATCTATAACGATTCCGGCAGTATCCGTCTTCCACACTGTAGCATACACAAGAATGCCATTTGTTGTGTCCGGATCATCTCCGGCATCTTTTTTCACTGCACAGGTAACCTGATTTTCACTGATCTGAATATCATGCAGTTCCAGGTCAAGGAGGATTCCCTTGGGAGTCATAAGCGGTACAGATGTTAACTTTTCTTTTCCCAGAAGCATCAGGCAGGCGCCCTTGCAAGCTGCTGCCGCGCAGGAACCTGTAGTATAGCCAAAACGCATTTTCTTCTGTCCGCGGATCACATAATAATCTTCCAATCCTGTCTTATGTTCCATGTTTCTTGCCTCCAAAGCTATGAGGAACCCGCTATGCAGGTTTCCGGGATTGTGACGGCAATCTTCACGTCCGCCCCATCTGTTACGTAAATAAAAGAAGCCCTGTCCTGACAACAAAGCTTCTTTCCTATCAGTCTTATCCCGGTTGCCGCAGGAAATCCTGTTTCTGAAAAAGCAACCAGTATCTGACTGTACAGTAACGGACTTGTGCAGGAATTACACCTGGCTTCCTGATCATGCTTTTCCCTGTTTTTATCCGTTACATTATATAATTTTGCCATTTAAAAGTCAATAAAAGGGGATCGCTTTCCTTATCTTTTGCAGTTACCTTTTACACAACTTTATGTTCCATCCATTTTCCACTCTTAAACCGCAGACCAAACACGATCGCACGTACCGTCCAGTCTGTGAACATTCCGATCCAGACAGCCATCGGTCCCATGCCACATACCCGGATCAGATAAACGCACAGGCAAAAGCGGAAGGTCCACATAGTAATGCAGGAAGTAATCATGGAAAACTTCACATCTCCTGCCGCACGCATGCCGTAAGCCGGAATAAACGCAAACATCCATACGATTGGTTTCACAATGGTGATCCAGAACATCATATCAAGACACATTTCAGCGCTTTTAGCTTCCATTCCACCAATCATGGTAATCGGCCGTGCAAGGACATATACCACTGCACAGCAGGCGATGAGAAAGACTTCGGAAAAGATCATCAGTTTCTTCATATAATAAACTGCCTCGTCTTTTTTTCCGGCTCCAAGACTCTGTCCCACTACTGTCATAAGTCCGATTCCAACACCAATTACAGCTGTTCCATTTAACATCTCCAGCATATTTGTCATAGCCTGGGCTGCAATTGCAGTGGTTCCAAGTGTAGAGACTGTAGACTGGATTGCCAGCTTTCCAAGCTGGAACATGCTGTTCTCTATGCCAGAAGGAATGCCAAGAGCAAGAATCCTGCCAATCATTTTTCCATCCGGACGGATTTTCAGATAATCACGTACCACAATTGGCTGCCTGTCTTTTCTAAGCTGGTACAGCACTACTACTGCACAGAAAATTCTGGACGCCAGTGTGGAAATAGCTGCTCCGGCAACTCCCATATGAAATACCCAGATCAGGATTCCATTTCCCACAATATTCATCACATTGGAAATAATGGAGATTACCATCGGTCCTCTGGTGTTTTCCTGTGCACGGAAAATGGATGCTCCGGCATCATAAAGTGCAATAAAAGGATAGGACAGCACAGTATAAAAGAAATACACCATAGAATTCTCCATAACATCCGCGTCTACTTTTCCGAAAATAAAGCTAAGAAGCGGTGCACGGAAAGCAAGTCCAAGCACAACGATGAAGACAGAAATGGCTGTTATAATAAAAAGTGCCTGCCTGGCTGATTTGTTCGCCATCTCGTGATTCTTCTGTCCAAGATACTGGGTACAGATAATGGTACCTCCAGCTGCCAGTGCAGAAAAGGCTTGAATGATCAGTACATTGATAGAATCCACAAGAGAAACGGCGGAAATGGCCGCAGAACCTACATTGCTGACCATCATGGTATCTACCGTACCCATCAAGGCATTTAATAGCTGCTCCATAATAATGGGAACAAGAAGCGCCCGGAGCATTTTGTTTGTAAAAAGATGTTGCTGTTGTTTCATATGTTTTCTCTTTTTCCTTAAATGTATAAATAGTTCCTGTCGCATGGATGTATATCTCATAAAACTGCTTCAGATACTTCCATGCAAATATTTTCTGTGCTATTATACACCTTGAGCGAAAAAAATACAGTATTTAATTACGCACAATCCTTATGTTTCAACATAATTTTAATACAATTTCAGGAGGAACACCTTGGACAGAATTCTTACATACACTATAAAGCCAGAGCAGGAAGGAATGCAGCTTCTTGATTTTCTCAGGAGCAAGGGCTTTTCCCGGGGAATTTTATCTTCCATGAAGGCAGATAAAAATGCGATTCAGCTAAATGGTGAACGAGGATTTGGGAAATCAATTCTTCAGGCCGGGGATTCTCTTCACATACATATTCCGGAAGCGGACAACACTGAGAATATCCTGCCTGTGAAAATGGATCTTTCTATTCTATATGAAGATGAAGATATTTTAGTCATAAATAAGGCGGCAGACATGCCTGTGCATCCTTCCATTGGAAATTATGATAATACACTGGCGAATGGAGTTACCTGGTATTTCAAAGAAAAAGGACAGCAGTTCGTCTACCGCTGCATCAACCGTCTGGACAGAGACACCACAGGAGCCCTGATCCTGGCGAAAAATCCTTATAGTGCAGCAGTTCTCTCTGCCCAGATGAAACAGCGTCAGATCCGGCGTACCTATCTGGCAATTGTACAGGGAATCGCACCAGAGCAAGGAACTATTGATGCGCCTATCGGGCGCGCAGCAGATTCCACCATCGAAAGACAGGTGGATTTCGCAAATGGGGAAAGTGCGGTCACACACTATGAGCGATTAGCCACCTATCATTCCTACTCTCTCATCGAGCTCCATCTGGAAACCGGACGCACTCATCAGATCCGTGTGCATATGAAGTACATTGGACATCCGCTGCCAGGAGATTTTCTCTACAATCCAGATTACAGAATTATAAAAAGACAGCCCCTGCACTCCTTTCAGCTGGAATTTGCTCACCCTGTTACAGGAGAAAACATGTGTATTACTGCCCCTGTCCCAGAAGATTTTGCAGATGCCTTTCATCGTTCCTAACGGTAACCGAATTCGGGCAAAAACAGGTCAGAACCTCATAACCGTGAAGTTCTGACCTGTCTCATTTTTCACTCTCAGAAAGCTTATAATTCTTTTCTGTTCTTCTCATATATAATGAGCAAACCTTTTAACAAAAGATCCTCATCCAACAAAATCTCCCGCTTGCAATGTGGGATAATCTTACGTGCAAGACCACCAGTTGCAACAACTGTAATTTTCTGACCAAGCTCTTCTTCAATTCTGTCAACAATTCCGTCAAGGGCTGCTGCATTGCTGTAAATCACACCGCTTTTCATGCATTCAATGGTATTTTTTCCAATGATGCGCTTCGGTGCTTCAATACTGATTCCGCTAAGCTGAGAAGCACGGGCTGTAAGGGCATCCAGGGACACTCCCATTCCGGGAAAAATCATGCCTCCCACATAATGCTTCTTCTCATCTACCACGCTTACCGTACTTGCAGTTCCCATATCAATAATTGCCAGTGGAAGAGAATATTCATGAATTCCTGCAACTGCATTTGCTACAAGATCTGCTCCAAGCTGTCCGGGATTATCCATCAGGATATTCAGTCCTGTTTTTACACCTGGTCCCAATACCATAGGTTCTTTTTTCAGAACCTTTTCAGCTGCAAGCTTCACGGCATTGGTAATCTGCGGTACTACAGAGGAAATAATGCAGCCTTCAATATCAATCCGCTTAATATGATATAAATCCAAAACTGTCTTCAGGTCAACTGCGTATTCCAGTTCTGTTTTTGTACGGACAGTGGAAAGTCTCTCAATGAAATAGGTTTGCTTTGAATCAATGCAGCCAACCACAATATTTGTATTTCCAATATCAATTGCTAAAATCATTTTTTCCTCCATGGTTTCTCTATCATCAGCCAGACTGCTTTCAGCCGCAATCAGCGGACCTTTTCAGAAACAATCTGGCTGTTTTCAATTTTCTTAAACTTCTGCTGTTTTTACCACTTTCTCAGATTTCTTCTCTGTTCCCGGAAGAAGCCTTGCCTTGTAAAGGGCTGCACCTACAGCACCTGTGATAACGGTAGCGGAAAGCATTTCACATACTGCGTTGATTCCTACAAATGTACAGATGAACAGAATCACGTTTTTTCCACCCATAAGTCCCTGTACATACTCGGTATTTCCGAAAAGGCCAACTAATAACCCCATAAAAAACAGAGTATTGAAAAATGCGGAAAGAAATCCTGTTACAGCGCAGGAAAGATAAATATTTTTTGATTTTCTGCGGACTCCCTGGAAAATATATCCAAGAAGAAGTCCGTCAACCAGTCTTGGAATAAATCTCTGAACAAACGCCAGGAATGGATTGATTCCGAATAAGGTAACACCCATAAGGCTGGTACCGCCAATGCCGATACACTGTCCAAAGCTGGTAAGTCCGAATACGGCTCCCGCAATGGCTCCGCCTACAGGTCCCATTGTAATTGCGCTGATGGCAACCGGAATAATATTAAAGGTGATTGCAAGAGGCCCGATATTCAGGTAGCCAAGAGGTGTGTAAGCCATAAGAAGCAGAATTGCGATCATAAGGCCCAGTAAGGTGATTTGAGATGTTGTAAATTTTTTGTTCATGTTGTCCTCCTTGTTATCGTTCCCTATATTAGAGCCTATTCAGACTCAGGGATACAATACGGTATGGAACAGCGGGCATGCTTTTTTTGTATTTACCCGCCACTCTGAAAAATGTGTTATCCTCTGTCCAGATTTACAAAATACAATCTGCGAATATAACACCAGTGCCACTGCCTGCGGCTTCGCAAAAGATTTATAAATGCTGCCAGAATGACAGCCTGTAAATAACTATCTGCGAACTCTCTCAAGCAGTATTTTATCCAGGATCTTACCGGCTGCATCCTCCTTGCTCATTAGCGGGAGTGATACTTCCTCATCCTGTGTAATCAGAGTCAGAACATTGGTGTCCCCCTGGAATCCGGCGCCTGCCATTTTTACATTGTTGGCAGCTACCATATCCAGATTTTTCCTGGTAAGTTTGACTCTGGAATTACCGATCATATTCTCTGTTTCCATGGAAAATCCACAGAGAAACTGTCCATCCGGTTTGTGCTCTCCAAGATATTTCAGAATATCATCTGTTCTCTCAAGGGCAATGGACATGTCATCGTCTTTCTTTTTAATTTTTTCATCGCTCACACTGGCCGGACGATAGTCTGCCACTGCTGCTGCTTTAATGATAATATCCTGTTCCTGACTGACAGAGGTTACAGCCTCATACATATCTCTGGCTGTTACCACTGGAACCACTCTCACAAATGGTGGCGGTGCAAGTGCAGTACGTCCACTTACCAGTGTGACATCTGCTCCGCGCAGCATAGCCATTTTTGCAATGGCATAGCCCATCTTGCCGGAAGAATGGTTGGTAATATAACGGACAGGATCAATTGCCTCCTGGGTAGGACCGGCGGTAACCAACACCTTCAGCCCTTTCATATCCTTCTCACAGGCACACTCTCTCAAAATATAGTTTAAAAGAGTCTCAGGCTCCGGCATTTTTCCCGCTCCGGTATCGCCGCATGCAAGATAGCCTACAGCAGGATCGATTACTTCGTATCCATAATGCTCCAAGGTTTTTAGATTATCCTGGACAATGGGGTTCTCGAACATATTGGTGTTCATTGCAGGAGAAATAAATTTCTTGCATCTGCATGCCATAATGGTGGTTGTAAGCATATCGTCTGCAATTCCATGAGCCAGCTTGCCTATCACATTGGCACTTGCCGGTGCGATCATCACAACGTCAGCCTTTTTCGCAATGGACACATGCTCTACCTGGAACTGAAAATTCCGGTCAAAGGTATCCACAAGGCATTTATTCCCGGTAAGTGTCTCAAAAGTAATGGGATTAATAAAATTAGTGGCATTTCTGGTCATTAGCACATGAACGTCTGCCTGCTGCTTCTTCAGCGTACTTGCAAGATATGCGATCTTATATGCTGCAATACTTCCAGTAACTCCCAGAAGAACTGTCTTTCCCTCTAACATTATCTTCCCTCATCTCTCTTTGAAATCTTTTGGACAAAATTCATCTGTTATTTTATATCTTTGTCCGTACCGCTTATTATAATGCAAAGAGACGTATGAATGCAATGTATTTTTTATATGTTCGGCTTTTCATACATAATTTACCTTTATATGCATCTTTTCTTTGTTTTTTTATCTGTTATAATAGCCTTAGACTTTTAACAGCTATTCCAGAGCATGTTTGAAAATCCTTCCCGCAACCTGCATGCCCCACTTTGCGGGAAATTTTGCCATCTGTTTTCGACTTTCATTATAAGGATACTACAAAAGAAAGGAACCATTATGAACTACCAGATCACACAGTGGTGCGCCCACTTTATCTCAGAGCATGTAAAAGAAGGAGACCTTTGCATTGATGCCACCATGGGAAACGGAAATGACACTCTGCTTCTTTCCCGTCTTTGTGGGAAAAAAGGGCATGTACTCGCTTTCGATATTCAGGAAATAGCACTTGCCAATACCAGAGAGCGGCTCGAAAAAGAAAATGCCCCCCACAATTATGAACTATTTCTGGATTCCCACGTAAATATGGGAAAATACGCAGAGCCTGTGAGTGTAAGCTGCATTGTATTCAATTTCGGCTATCTGCCGAAGGGCGATCATACTCTTGCCACAAGGGCAGAATCCAGTATTCAGGCACTTACCGTATCCCTGTCCCTTTTGAAAAAGAGCGGGATCCTGATGCTGTGTATCTACAGCGGCGGAGATTCCGGGTTTGAGGAACGGGATGCACTGCTGGAATGGCTGAAGGTACTGGATTCCAGGAAATTTCTGGTTATCAAAACAGAATATTACAACCGTCCTAATCATCCGCCTATGCCCGTACTTGTAGTCAAACTGTAACTTGTATACAAAAAGCAACAACTTTTTTCCATATATTTACTCAAAAACACCCCTTAGACAGACTGTAATTATTTGTGTCTGCCAAAGGGGTATTTTATCTTCGATATTCTTAAACTGTACTTTGTCAGTCAATAACGGTAACGCTTGTCATCACCGGCTGCTCATCTGCTGAAATAGTTCCATTGTTATCTGTAGGCTTTGCATCCTTGCAGATCTGGTCAACAATGTCCATGCCTTCTGTCACATGTCCGAAAGCGGCATACTGTCCATCCAGATAGGTACTGTCGGACTGCACGATAAAGAACTGGGAGCTTGCACTGTCCGGATCTGAGGATCTTGCCATGGAGATCACACCTCTCTCATGGGAAATATCGTTCTTTACACCATTCTCAGAAAACTCGCCCTTAATAGTCTCATCAGAGCCTCCTCTTCCGGTTCCTTCCGGATCTCCGCCCTGGATCATAAATCCATCAATAATACGGTGGAAAGTAAGTCCGTCATAGAAATGCTCCTGTGCCAGTTTCACAAAGTTGGTTACACTGATAGGTGCTGTGTCCGCATCCAGTTCCACCTTAATGGTACCGTAGTCCTTCACCTCAATCTCTGCATGATGAAGACCGGTAAGAGGCTCTGAAGTATCCAGAACAGTGCTGGTATCGTCTGCTGTCTCATCTGTACCTTCTCCATCCCCGGAACCGTCTGTAAAGCCGGAAACTTCTTCCTCCGTTCCTTCTGGCTGGTCAGCACTTTCCTCTGTACTTTCCTCTTTTGTTTCTTCAGTGTCTTTATTTTCTTCTGTATTCTCCTTAGTATCTGCTTCTGTGCTCTTGCTTTCCTCTTTCGTATTATCTGAACCACAGCCTGCCAGCATTCCTGCGGAAAGAGCTGCCACCATCAGCATTGCCAGAATTTTTCTTTTTTTCATGATTTTATGCCTCCAATTCTTGATGCCATCTTTTTCTATTATAACGAAAATCACGTAAAAAACAATTGTTTTCACAGATTGTTCAATTTCTTTTTCTTTGTCTTGCCACAGCTTGTATTGTCTGCTAAAATCAAGAAAGAATTTATCAGAAAGCGAGGTCTTTTTTATGGAAAAGATTACCAGTTTCACAATAGATCACATCAAACTTCAGCCAGGCGTTTACGTTTCCCGCAAGGATCCGGTTGGAAATAGTGTGATCACCACTTTTGACATTCGTATGACTTCCCCAAATGAGGAGCCTGTTATGAACACAGCAGAGCTTCACACCATTGAGCATCTTGCTGCTACTTTTCTTCGCAACCACAAGGAATTCGGACCGAAGATGATCTACTGGGGACCAATGGGCTGCCGTACCGGCAATTATCTGCTGCTGAACGGAGATTATGAATCTAAGGATATTGTTCCGCTTATGGTTGAAACCTTTGAGTTTATCCGTGATTTCCAGGGCGAGGTTCCTGGTGCTTCCCCGAAAGACTGTGGAAATTATCTGGATATGAACCTTGGAATGGCGAAATATCTGGCTAAGAAGTTCCTGGATGAAGTGCTGTATGACATCAAGCCAGACAGACTGGTTTATCCGGAATAATTTGATTTGATATATTCAGAAATCTCCCTCTTACCATTTCATGGCAGGAGGGAATTTCTTTAGTACTCAAAAAACGCTATGCAAACGATAATATCATCCATTTACATAGCGTCTTTCATCTCATCATTTCATCGCTTAAATTTCCAGCCTGTCAGCCTGCGACAGCCTCATCAGCTGCAGCATCTGCACTTCCTTCTGTAGCTGCCTGATCAGCAGTTCCATCTGCGGCTGCACCGTCAGCTGCCACTGCACTTACATAATCACCGGACACATAAGCAGTCTGTCCCTCATAGGAAACCTCAATCCAGCCATTGTCGCATACACCTGTACTTGTAAGCTGTGTACCGCTTGTTACACCTGCGATCCAGGTAGCATCTGCACTTGCATCTGCACGAAGGTTAATATCTGCATTCGCAACATATGTACCATCCTGCTTGGTTACATTCACACCGCTTGCAGTCTGCTCTACAACTGGTTCTGGAGTAGGAGTAACTTCTGGTGTAGGAGTCACCTCAGGGGTTGGTGTTGGAATAGGGGTCGGGGTTGCCTGTATAACTGTAACGCTTGCTCCTGCACCTTCCTCAAATCCACATCCAGGGATGCAAAGTGCTGCGCCCAGAAGCAAAACGGCTAATGCTGCTTTTTTCATAATATAGTTCCTCCTTTACAAAGCAATGGTGCTTTGAATTGATTCATCTTCTTTTCATATAATATTACAAAAACAGACTCATTTCGCGAATCGTTACAATTAATATACAGTATTATTACAAATTATGCAACCCCTAAGTGTATCTTTGCAATAAAGCATATTTGAAATAGTTACTGGTCACGGAGTGAACAGTAATTTGAAATAAAGCGTTCTTAGTTAACAACCACCGGCTCAACTGGTGGTTGTTTATCAGACCTCCTTCAGATTCCCAGAACAGCAGATATCTTAATCTCCTTTTCTGTTTCACTGAGATCAAAGTCACCGCCATCTTCCACAGTCATGTGTACCTCATACAGTACATCTTCGGATAATGTATCCGGTGTTTCACCATCTTCTGTCTGGATATGCCATTTCTCTGCCGGAACTTCTTTCAAGGTACCATCTGTGCCGTATGCATACAGCTTCAGAGAACCTGTTTCCCCAGAGATTCCTTTCATACGTATTGCAACGGTTGTATTCGGATGTACGTTCTCAATTGTGATCGTATTCAGCCATCCTTCCACATCTCCCAGACCACCATCTGCCGCAAATTTCTCCTGGCTTAACACATTGCGCATTGCCTGATCCAGATTAACCTTACGATAAGGCATTTCCGGCAGATAAACGAACCTGTCCTGAAGTCTCAGAAGTTCCAGATAACCGGTAGGACAGTAAAGTGAATTTCCGCTGTTTCCGGCATACATTCCGATAGCCATGTTATTGTACATAGGCTTGCTGGCAACATCCATGGAAAAAACAGTTTCACCGGTCTCAAAATCAAGTATAATATACTGCCACATACCGGTTTCCAGATTCTGTACATATCCGTAAATATATCCGGTTGCCGTAGATAATTTCATCATGGAAGTATCTGACAGATCACTTCTGCACCAGATACTCTTCATTTCATATCTATCCTCAGTCTTAATCGTATCTACGCGTTCCACACCCGGCGTGATCATTTTATTTCCCTGTCTCAACCAATTTTCATCATAAATATTGGTATAACTCTGAATGGAGGAATCACTGTCCTCTTTTCCCAGGTTGGCACTTCCTGCACCAAACCAGTTACATACGATGGTACTTACGGTTCCTGCACCGTTATCATATACGATCGCAGAATTTTCAACAGATACCTGGCTGCCCTCCGGAAGTTCATCGATCACAGGAAGACTTGCAACAACTTCTCCTGTTTTCATATCCAGAGCAAGGAGATTTACGGTCTCCTGATTATCGGTAAACATCACCAGATCTTTTGTAAGGGATGGAGAGCATCCGCTGCCCCAGGCAAGACCTCCGCCAGTTGTTTCATCCCCTTCTTTGCTTTCTTTCGCACCAGCACTCTCGTAAGGAGTTTCCCAGATTTTCTTCACCCCATTGTCCGCCTGCAGCAGATAACAGTTCTGATTCGTCAGGATCACTGCTCCATCCTTGGATGCTGCAATTCCATTCTCTGCACCCTCTCCCGGAGCCAGCTCATATACGAAGACTGCCTCTGACAGATCAGTTTCCTCTCCATTTAAAATGGCATCAATAGCTGTACGGGAAATATAGCCCATAGCACCCTGCTGTTTCCTGTCAGGGTAAATACGGAATCCTCCGGTTGCAAACCAGAGATTTCCTTCATAGTCAAACACTACAGCAAGAAGATTCTGATCCAGTGTTTTTCCAAGTGCTGCCTCTGCCGCTGCTTTAATATCAATATCCAGCACTTTCTCAAATTCCGGAAGTACATTTCCGTCTTCATCTGTTGCCTTCAGCATCAGCACATGGTTATTATTGGTTGGACACACCAGACGGTTACTCTCATCTACAAAGGAATAGGAGCTCTGGATCAGATATTCTCCATTGTCATGCTGTTTTGGAGAAAAATATCCCAGTGTCTGTGTTTCCTCTGCATTGATATCACGAATTGCCAGTCCACCAAGCAACGGAACCACTGCATGTCCATAAGAATCGAAAAAGATAGCAGGAGACGCATTTGCATTGGTTTTTTCATAAGAAACATTGATTTCTGAATAAATGCCTACCGGTAATACTTCGTCTGTGGAATCTGTATTGTAGCAGTCATGATGAATATTGGAATCACTTGCTGCCATATAAGGATTCTCGTCAATAACCTTCTGTGTAAGTGTCTTTATGGGCAGTTCTGATGTCTGAGCTGTATTTTCCTCCGTCTGTGTTTCTTCTGCACGTACCATATTTATTGATGGTTCAGATGTTGCAGCAGCTATAAAAGTGATCATTGCAAGAATTAAAGCTCTTTTCTTCATATTGTTTTCCTCCTGAGTGTTTTTATCATATTACCTTGCTGCGTTCAAACCAAATGGAAAGTCCTTCTTTTATTTTTTGCTCTTCCATAGGTTTCATAAAAAAATATTCTATCCGCATCCTGAACGCATGAAGCGAAAAATCAAGATCACTGCACCAGATGATCCCACATTTGGGATACAGGGAACGAAGATGTTCTGCCGCATTCAGCCCGGACACACCAGGTAATGCAAGAAACACCACTGCCGGTACTGTTTTTCGTGTCCACTCAAAAAATTGTTCCTGATCCTGATAGATTTCAATCAATGGAAAAATTTTCTTTTCTGTACAGTAATTCCTGATATATTCCGCACAGTTCTGTCCTTCCTGTTTCTGATCAGTCAATATAGCAATACAATACACGACATCCCTCCTTTTCCATCTGATGTCTCCCATTTGTTATTCTCATTATAAAAAAGTCGGAAATTATTTCAATAATTCTGTCACGAAACGCCAGAAAATGACACGAATTGTAAATCTATGGTATTTAGATAATTTTAAGTTTGGGGAATTGTCTGTCGGAGCGGACAGGGATTAATTTCTTTTTTAGCAGTGCCATCACATTTATATTTTATATACTCAAAGAAAACAGGCTGGTCCACATATCTTCTGTAGAAGCCAGCCTGAATTCTTATTGGTTTACAATGTGATCTTGTACGTGTTATAGGAACATTTTCCCATTCCATAACTTATACCCGCTCAAATACCACCGTCACCTGTCCGCCGCAGATCATTCCAAGACTGTCCTGGCCGTCTGCTGTTAAGGCATAGTGTTTTACTTCTTTTTCTTTTACTTCTTTACAATGATTGATGGCTTCGTACTCTACTTTGCCGCCGCCAATGCTGCCTGTAATGTATCCGGATGGTTCTACGAACATTTTGCTTCCTACTCCTCTTGGAGAAGAGCCGGATTTCTCTGCGATAGTGACCATGACACCATGACGACCTTCCAGAACTGCTGTCTCTACTTTTTCATCACAGTATGCGGAATAATGCTGATTTTTTACCTTAATGATCTCTGCCATAATGCTCACTGCAATTTCCTCCGGAAGCTGCCCGCCAAGAGGAATTCCGATTGGTGCATGGACTTCGTCCAATTGCTCCAGAGTGTAACCTTCTTTTAGAAGATTTTCCCTAGTGATCCGCACTTTGTTTTTGCTGCCGATCATGCCAAGATATTCGTAGGGACGATGGAGAAGCCTGCGAAGGCAGTCTGCATCACCAATGTGGCCTCTGGTAAGAATTACATAATAGGCATTGTCATAAGGAGCAATATATTTGTCCAGGTCCTTGAAATCACCATAGACCAGCTGGTCTGCTTCCGGGAATCGAGCCTTTTTCACGAAATCTTCTCTGTCATCCATGATCGTCACATGAAAGCCAAGCATTTTTCCCAGATGGGCAGTAGGCTGGGATACGTGACCGCCTCCAAAGATCACAAGCCTTGGATTCTTGCGGTAATCTTCTACGAAAAGCCGGCGACCGTCTGCTTCTGTCACTTTTGTCTCTTTCGTCTCACTCAGAATATTCAGATAATTATCCCATATGGAAGCATCTTCCGTTTTCTCGGGGATCAGCTGTACACCTGATTTTTTTTCAGCAGCTTCACCACAGTTTTCTTCTCTAATAACCGTTTCGGGTTTCAAAATGCACTTCTTTCCCATATATGGTCCATCCAGAAAAATTCCAGTTTTTGCCCTGCCTTTTTCATCAAGAATCTGATAAATTTTATTATACATGATTTTTCACTCCATCCTGTCATATCAACTACCCATCCCTTCCTGCCATCATTACCAGGCATTCTTTAATCAATCCCTTTTATTGTTACTGTTCACCGGTAACGTTCCGCGAGGTGTTTTTTGTGAACAAAGTTCACGGAAAACCCGAGAATTGCGGCGCGAAATCATGCGAATGCATGATTTCTGTGCATCGCGAAGCGCGTTACTGGTCACGGAGTGAACAGTAACCTTTTATTGGCAAGAGGATGATGCAGCGGTTAAAATTTCATTGCACCTTTCATTCCTATATATTATAATACATCCGGAGGAATTTTCACAATGAAGAAAAAAAGAATTATGGCCAGTTTTCCCATTCGGATTCTGGCAGTCAGTATACCCGGCCTCCTTGCAGGCCTGTTTTTAAATGTCACAAGAACTATGGGACTGACCTCCGGGGCTTTGAATCTGGTGGTTACAGCCCGTTATGTGCTAAGTCAGATAATCACCTTTCTGGCACCGCTGATCATTATCGGTCTTGTGGCATCTTCCATTATTTCCGTAAAAAAAGCTCCCACACCAGTCACCGCGCCAATTGTCCGGATCACTTATTTTTCGATGCTTGGAGCCGCAGCTTTCGCATCCGTTCTTGGATATCTGATCATTCCAAAACTTCCGGTATCCACAGACAGTTTATCTTTCCGCTTCCTGCCGGATACCTTGTTTGAGCTTCCCATTCCAGCACCGGTTTCTGCACTGAGCGCGTTAGTACTTGCTATTTTGCTTGCCCTTGGTGCCTGCTGGACCAATGCAGTGCGAACCAAAGAGCTTTTGCAGGAGTTTCGGGGAATCACCCTTTCCCTGATGTCCAGGATTCTTCTTCCACTGCTGCCTGCTTATATCGGGCTTTCTCTATGTACACTGGCTTATCAGGGATATTTCATCAAGTATCTGCCACTGTTGCTTCTGGCACTTATTATTATAATTCCGGCTTATATGGTCTGGGTGTTGGTTCTGTATCATATTGCAGGATCTTATGCCGGAGAAAAGGCATGGGGAATTTTGAAAAATTATATACCGATCTATAAAATGGCTTTAAGAACCCATTCTTCCACAGCTGTGGAAAAATATTCACAGGAAGCAGCTGACAAATGTGTGCCGCTTGATTCCGAGCTTATCAAAGAGGCAATTCCTCTTTTTACCCAGATTCATCACTGTGGTTCTGTGCTTGCAGAGGTATTCTTCGCTATGATGATCTCCCGTATTCTATACGGCTCTGTTCCTGCACCGGGAACTATGGTGATTTTCAGTATTTTGCTTGCCACCTGTTCCATTGGCACACCCGGACTTCCATGGGGAACCGTAATGGTATCCCTGGGAACCCTGACCGGAATCCTGAAATTCGGAGATTCCGGTGTGGCGCTGATGTTCGCTGTTTTTGCACTAAATGATGCTTTTGCAGCAGCATGTAATGCCACATGTGACGGAGCCGCTGCACTGTTTCTGACAGGGTATGTGAAAAGACATGATTTATGATTTAGCGCAGAAAGTAAGCTTTAAAAGCTAAAAAGTATTATTTGCTCTCATATCTTTAGTCGCACAATAGCAGTTCATTCACATCTCACAAAACTTAAATGACCAGAAACTCTTATTTCCTTTACTGTAAGAGTTTCTGGTCATTCATTATTTTACGGCTACCTTACATTATCTTTTAACAATTACAGAAATAGCTGCAATTATGGCTGTTCCTTTTTCTTCGCTTTCATTATTTCTTTCGCGGCTGCCCAATACTTTCCTTCATGATCTGCTCACTTTTCAGACAATATTCACTTTCAAAAAACGCGGGCTACGGCAACCGAGTTCGGGTAAAATCTCCCACAAATTGTGGCGCACATCTTGCAAAAAGCCTTTTTCAGACACGTTCTAGGCCAGTGGCTGTCTCAATCCTCTCTTAATATAAGTTCCAAGTTTCTCCTGCACCAGTTTTCCATCATCCACAGCAAGTTTTCCCCGGAGGAATACCTTGTCAATATCTCCATGTATTTCAAAGCCTTCATAGGGGTTATTGTCTGTATTATAAGCATGTGTTTCCGCAGAAATTACATTCTCTTTTTCCGGATCAAATACTACAATGTCTGCGTCGCTGCCTTCGGCGATAACTCCTTTGTTTGGATATACACCGTACAACTTAGCTGGATTTTCACACAGAAGCTGGCACATTTTCTCGACTGTAATTTTGCCGGTGCGCACGCCGTAAGCATAAAGAAGAGTTCCCCTTGTCTGAACTCCCGGCAGGCCACCTGGAATCTTGGTAAAATCCGCTTTTCCCATTGCTTTCTGGGCAAGGGTAAAGCTGCACTGGTCTGTAGCTACTGTCTGGATATCTCCATCTGCCAGGGCTTTCCACAGGCAATCCTGATCCGCTTTCTTGCGGATTGGCGGAGCGCACACATATTTGGCACCTTCGAAATCAGGTTTGGAATAAACGCTGTCGTCCAGAAGAAGATACTGAGGACAGGTCTCTGCAAATACGGTCTGACCATTTTCCCGGGCACGGATGATTTCTTCGTATGCCTTGCGGTTGGTCAAATGCACCACCATGACCGGAGCTCCTGCTTCCTTCGCAATTACAAGAAGACGGTGTACTGCCTCGGCCTCCATGGTATCCGGACGTACAAGAGGATGATTCTCCGGACCCAGTTTTCCCTGTGCTTTCGCTTCCTGGATCAATGCGTCGATCACGCCTGCATTTTCACAATGTACGCCTGCGAAACAGCCTTTTTCATTTAAGGCCTTTATGATCTTATAAAGATCCTCGTCGTCTACGATCATTGCCGGGTAAGTCATATATAGCTTGAAGCTGGTAATGCCCTCATTGATCATATCCTGAATTTCTTTCTTTGTCTCCTCATTCCATTCCACAATGGACATGTGAAAAGAATAGTCACAGGAGCATTTGCCGTCAGCCTTTTTGTGCCACTTCTCAAGGCCCTCTTTCAGGGTATGTCCACCTTTATCCTGTGAAGCAAAATCAATAACCAGAGTGGTTCCGCCAAGGATTGCCGCTCTTGTTCCTGTCTCGAAATCATCTGCTGTTACAGTACCTGCGACCTCCAGGTCAAAATGGGTATGTCCGTCAATAAATCCCGGGAAAAGGAGCTTACCAGATACATCCACCACCTTGGCATCTGGCTGTGAAAGCTCCTCTCCTACTTTTATGATTTTTTCGCCTTCCACCAACACATCCTGTTTCCTTGTGCCTGCACCTGATATTACGGTTCCGTTTTTCAAAAGATATTTCATACAACAGATCCTCCCTTCACATTTCTGTAGTTATCTGCCATTCCCAAGCCAGTCCTGTATTTATTTTTCTTCCACATTGACTTGCATTTATACAAAATAACCAATTTTATTTACCTCATATCTTATTTTAATGTAAATATACCACATGTATTTTCCATCTTCAACAAAATAAATACGAAATTTTTTAAGCCTTCAATAATTTTTTTGTAAAATTGTCTTTTTATTTTTTTTCTGACATGCTATTATAAATATAGTAAGTCATTCGTTACTATCTGCAACATACGAATACAGGTTACTGTTCACTACATTCACAGCAACCCGCTTCGCGATGCACAGAAATCATGCCTTGCATGATTTCGCGCCGACATTCTCGGGTTTTCTGTGAACTCTGTTCACAAAAAACACCTCGCGGAACGCTCCCAGTGAACAGTAATAAATACAGACAGGATGCCCGGATTCTATGCGGAGATTCCAGGCATCGACCCATGGCAGGATTTTCCTGCTCTTAATAAAAAAATCAAATCCAAAACAGGAGGGAACAAATATGGGAAGATTAACTGTCTTAGAGCAGATTGCGCAGGATATCGCAGCAGAATTCGGGACCGACTGCGAGGTCGTCATCCATGATCTGAAGACAAAAGAACCGGAGCATTCCATTATCTATATTGTAAACGGACACGTAACCGGACGAAATGTAGGTGACGGTCCATCGGACGCAGTTTTCGACGGCATCCGCCAGAAAGGACGGGGAAGTGACTATGCTCCAGCCGACCACAATGGTTACCTGATGAAAACAGCAGACGGCAAGATTTTGAAGTGCAGTACTTCATATATAAAGGACGATGACGGCAGCCTTCACTATGTATTCGGCATCAACTACGACATCACCAAGCTGACCCTGATCAACAGTGCCCTTGATGATCTGATCACCCCGAAGAACAAAGAAGAGAAGCCGAAGCAGATCACTCACAGTGTCAACGATCTTCTGGATCGTCTCATCGAGGAATCCGTGAAGCTTGTAGGCAAGCCGGTAGCTCTCATGAATAAAGAGGATAAGGTAACTGCGATCCAGTTTCTTAATGATTCCGGAGCTTTCCTTATTACAAAGTCCGGAGATAAAGTAGCGAATTATTTTGGAATCTCTAAATATACGCTTTATAGTTATATTGATGTAAACAAGTAATATTATAGTTATTTCTTTATATTTTATAACAAAAATAACATATTGGAAACATGTTATAAAAAAGCCATATAATACCGTCTCCTCATTACAGGATTTGGTTATTATATGGCTTATTTTATAAAACCAGTCAGAACACCCTCTGCCAGTTTTACCTGCTGTTCGTTAGAGCGTGTTTAAAAAGGCTTTCTGCAGTCTGCTGCCTGCAGGCTGCGGCTACTCTTCCTCGCTTCCCAACTGGTGCGCTTCTTTATAAATTTCACAGGCGCCCTGATTTACACATCTTTTATAGGCACAGTCCATAAAGGTAAGTATCCTTTTCCCATCTTTTTCTTCATATTCACAGCACACTGTCTGACTGCCGTTACAGGTTCTGCAAAAACCTGAGATAAATTCTTCTGTTTCCATTTTATCATCCTCTCAGCTTATGCACAAAGATCCCGCTTCGCAGCTTCGGCTCAAACCAGGTGGATTTCGGCGGCATCAGCTTACTCTCATCTGCAATCTGCATCAGATCTTCCATAGAAGTAGGATAAAGCGCAAACGCAACGCCTCTGGTCTCATCTGCCAGAGTCTGAAGTTCTCTTAACTTATGACTTCCGCCTACAAACTTAATACGCTTGTCAGTCCTTGGATCACCAATGCCAAGAACTGGACCTAAAACCACGTCCTGAAGAATCTGGGAATCCAGCTGACCAACCACATCTTTTCCCTCATAAAGCTCCGATTTCGCTTTCAGAAGATACCAGAAACCATCCAGATACATACCAAAGCAATGCTTCTCCACTGGCTTTGCAGGAAAACCTGGAACAATCGTCATGTCGAAGTTCTCTTTAATTTTCTCAAGGACATCTTCCACGCTCTGCCCATTCAAGTCCCTCACCACACGGTTATATGCCAGAATGGTAAGCTGGTCATATGGAAAAACAACGGAAAGAAAATAGTTAAACGCTTCTTCCCCTGTATAATCCGGATTCTCCTGACGTCGCTTCAGCCCCACTTTCACTGCAGAGACAGCTCTGTGATGTCCGTCTGCAATATAAAGTGCAGGGATCTTCTCCATCTCATCCTGGATCTGGCTAATCGCCTCGTCCCCATCGATCACCCACACACGGTGTGTGATCTCGTCCTCTTCTGTAAAATCATAGGCTGCTTTGTGCTCTTTTTTCCACTGCTCAAGAAGAGCACTCAACGCATCTGTATAACGGCAGACAAGATAAATGGGGCCTGTGTTAGCATCACATACATCCACATGATTGATTCGGTCCAGCTCTTTATCTGATCGGGTAAGTTCATGCTTTTTCACCACATTATTCAGATAATCATCAATAGAAGCGCAGCCTGCAATTCCAGTCTGAACCTTCCCCTTGCGTACCAGTTCATATATGTAGTAGCATGGCTTATGGTCCTGAACCAGAACGCCAGTCTCCTCCATCTTATGCAGGTTCTCTTTCGCTTTCTGATAAACCTTCGCATCATAGAGGTCCGTCTCTGCCGGCAGATCCATCTCTGCTCTGTCTACATGGAGAAAAGAATCCGGATTCTCTTTCCCAATGGCTGCTGCCTCTTCTCTATTCACTACATCATATGGAAGGGCAGCTACTGCTGCTGCCTTTCCCTCTGTAGGTCTAAGTGCTTTAAATGCACGAAATACTGCCATAAAATCTTGCTCCTTTCCCGTAGCGTGTTTGAAAAATCATTCCAGCAATCTGCACGCTCCATACATCCGGTTCAAAAGTATTTTCATTATTTTTCTTCGGCTTTTTTCAAATGCCATACCCTATATTTTACCACAATCAGAAAGCTCTTGCAATCAAACTAAATATTTTTTGAGAAAGCTAAATTTTTTTGTATTTTTCTATTGCAAATTGATTTATTTATGTTATTATACTTATAAGGAAAACAAAAATGTAGTTAAGATGTACTCTAATAACAAAAACCACGAAGGAGGTTTTCACCATGACAGACGGACTGAAATGGACGGTCAATCATGTTCCGGGATCTGATGATAAATTCCTGGACCTGATGTCCGAAGAGAACGTAACCAAAGCAAATGAATTCCACAAAAGTTTCCCCCAGTACTCCGTAACACCACTGCAGAAGCTTTCCGCTCTTGCTTCCTATCTTGGAGTAAAGGGCATCTACTGCAAAGATGAATCCTATCGTTTCGGATTAAACGCCTTTAAGGTTCTTGGAGGCTCTTATGCAATGGGACGTTACATAGCGAAGGAACTCGGCCGCGATATCAGCCAGCTTCCTTACAATGTTCTCTCTTCTGATAAATTAAGAGAAGAATTCGGACAGGCTACTTTCTTCACTGCTACAGATGGAAACCACGGCCGCGGCGTTGCATGGGCTGCTAAACGCCTTGGACAAAAAGCCGTAGTCAGAATGCCTAAAGGAACCACTAAGACACGTTTTGACAACATCGCCAAGGAAGGCGCCGAAGTAACCATCGAAGAAGTAAATTATGATGACTGCGTAAGAATGGCTGCCGCAGAAGCAGCTAAGACAGAACATGGCATCATCGTTCAGGATACTGCATGGGCCGGCTATGAGGAGATTCCATCCTGGATCATGCAGGGATACGGCACTCTGGTACTGGAAGCAGATAAACAGCTGAAGGAGAACGGCATTGACCGCCCGACACACGTATTTGTACAGGCAGGTGTTGGTTCTCTGGCAGGTGCAGTTGTAGGATATTTTGCCCACAAATATAAAGAAAATCCTCCAGTAATGGTTGTCTGCGAAGCAAGTGCTGCCGACTGCCTCTATCGCTCTGCTGTTCAGGCCGACGGCAATCTGGTAAATGTAACCGGTGATCTTCAGACCATTATGGCAGGTCTTGCATGCGGCGAGGGAAATACCATCGGATGGGACATCCTGAAGAATCATGTAACCGTCTTTGCGTCCTGCCCAGACTGGATGAGTGCCAAGGCAACACGTATTTATGCCAATCCTCTTGAAAACGATCCACACATCATATCTGGTGAATCTGGTTCTGTTCCGCTGGGGCTTGCATATACAGCGCTTCATGACGAAGATGCCAAAGATCTGAAAGAGGCCCTGAAGCTGGATGAGAATTCCAACATTCTGGTAATCTCCACAGAAGGTGATACAGATCCAGTTCGTTACCGTGAGATCGTATGGGATGGCTTATACGGAACAACCGAATCATTAAGCGAATAATTTTTTATAACAATATGATACTTTTTTACAAAAAACGGAGGTAAAAAGTTATGGATTATAACAAAATCAAAGAAGCTGCACAGAATTATGAAGCAGATATGACCAAATTTCTTCGTGATCTGGTTCACTTTCCAGGCGAGAGCTGCGGTGAGAAGGATCATGTAATGCGTATTAAAGAAGAGATGGAGAAGCTTGGCTTTGATAAAGTTGAGATTGACCCAATGGGAAATATCCTTGGCTATATGGGAACTGGAAGCACTCTCATCGGTTTCGACGGACATATTGATACTGTAGGTATCGGAAACAGAAACAACTGGGAATTCGATCCCTATGAAGGATTTGAGACTGAGACTGAGATCGGCGGACGTGGAACTTCTGATCAGATGGGTGGTATCGTATCTGCTGTTTACGGTGCTAAGATCATGAAAGATCTTGGTCTTCTTAATGACAAATATCAGGTTGTTGTTACAGGAACTGTTCAGGAAGAGGACTGCGATGGTCTTTGCTGGCAGTACATCATCAACGAAGACAAGGTTCGTCCGGAATTTGTTGTTTCCACAGAGCCTACAGACGGCGGTATCTACCGTGGACAGCGCGGACGTATGGAGATCCGTATTGATGTAAAAGGTGTTTCCTGCCATGGTTCTGCTCCTGAGCGTGGCGACAACGCAATCTATAAGATGGCTGACATCCTTCAGGATGTTCGTGCATTAAATGAAAATGATGCTGCAGATGAGACCGAGATCAAAGGTCTTGTAAAAATGCTGGATAAGAAATATAACCCGGAATGGGAAGAAGCAAACTTCCTTGGAAGAGGTACGGTTACTACTTCTGAGATTTTCTTCACATCCCCAAGCCGTTGTGCAGTTGCCGACTCCTGTGCCGTTTCCCTTGACCGTCGTATGACAGCAGGTGAAACCTGGGAGAGCTGCCTGGATGAGATCCGCGCACTTCCATCTGTCAAAAAGTATGGTGACGATGTTAAGGTTTCCATGTATGAGTACTCCCGTCCATCCTGGACAGAGCTGGTATATCCAATCGAGTGCTATTTTCCAACATGGGTAATCCCGAAGGATCACAAGGTTACTTCTGCTCTTGAGGAAGCTTACCATAATCTGTATGGCACAGAGCGTATGGGCAATGCTGAGACAGAAGCTATGAGAAAAGCCCGTCCTCTTACCGACAAGTGGACATTCTCTACCAACGGTGTTTCCATTATGGGACGTAACGGAATCCCATGCATCGGATTTGGACCTGGCGCAGAGGCACAGGCTCACGCTCCAAACGAGAAAACATGGAAAGATGATCTGGTAAGATGTGCAGCTGTTTACGCAGCACTTCCTACTGCTTACTGTAAATAATCCGGAAATATCTGTTTATCAGAACTACAGAAACTGTAAACGTTCCGCAAGCTGCACACCCTTGGATCAGACAGCTGTTACAATGTGTCTGCTCCATACCTCCACTTTACACATAGTACTTTTAACAAATAACCAGCACAGCGAAAATTAAGTATCTGCGATATTGACGCAATATTGAAAAATCATATAAATCAATATGACGGTTTCTTAATATTCTCTGTACCAGATAAATTTTAATTATATAAGGAGAAAATTCATGAAAACATTACAGGATTACATCGACAAGCTTAACAGCCTTAACTTCAAAGAAATGTACAACAACGACTTCTTCTGGACATGGGATAAAACAGACGAGGAACTGGAGGCTGTTTTCACAGTTGCTGACGCCCTCCGCTTCATGAGAGAGCACAATATCTCCACGAAGGTATTCGAGAGTGGTCTGGGAATCTCCATTTTCCGTGACAACTCCACACGTACCCGTTTCTCCTTCGCTTCTGCCTGCAACCTTCTTGGACTTGAGGTACAGGATCTGGACGAGAAGAAATCCCAGATTGCACACGGTGAAACCGTTCGTGAGACAGCCAACATGGTATCCTTCATGGCTGATGTAATCGGTATCCGTGATGATATGTATATCGGTAAGGGACATACTTATCAGAAAGATTTTATGGATGCTGTAACAGAAGGAAATAAAGATGGTATTCTTGAGCAGAGACCTACTCTTGTAAACCTTCAGTGTGACGTTGACCATCCAACCCAGTGTATGGCAGATATGCTTCACATCATCCACGAATTCGGCGGTGTCGAGAATCTGAAAGGCAAAAAGCTTGCTATGACATGGGCTTACTCTCCTTCCTATGGTAAACCACTCTCCGTTCCACAGGGTGTCATCGGACTTATGACACGTTTCGGTATGGACGTTGTTCTGGCGCATCCGGAAGGATACGATGTAATGCCAGAGGTTGAGGAAATTGCCAAGAAAAATGCTGAGAAGTCCGGCGGTTCTTTCACAAAGACAAACAGCATGGAAGAAGCATTCAAAGATGCCGATATCGTTTATCCAAAGAGCTGGGCTCCATTTGCAGCAATGGAAAAACGTACCAACCTCTATGGTGAAGGCGACTTCGACGGAATCGATAAACTGGAAAAAGAGCTTCTTGCTCAGAATGCAGAGCACAAAGACTGGGCTTGCACAGAAGAACTTATGAAGACTACCAAGGACGGCAAAGCGCTTTACCTGCACTGTCTGCCAGCTGATATTACAGGCGTAAGCTGTGAGACCGGTGAGGTTGATGCAAGCGTATTTGACCGTTACCGTATCCCGCTTTATAAAGAAGCAAGCTTCAAACCATATGTAATTGCAGCAATGATCATGCTCTCCAAATTTGAAAACCCACAGGATATCCTAAAAAAACTGGAAGTAAAGGCTGCTCCGAGAATTATGGAATAATGCTTTTCAGGGGGCTGTAGGAATACAGCCCTTTTTTGTTCTCATTTTTGATGGTATTTCTTATACTTGATATATTTTTAGTATATCAAATGTTACTGTTCACTCCGCGACCAGTAACTATCAAATTGCTATTTTATAGATTGTTTACGATAATATTTATAGAAGTGGTTATATTAGAGTATCGCCCACACAGGCTTTCTGCGGAATATTTATCGCACTTCGCAGGAATGATTTTTTTAACAAACTCTGGTTTACTCCTTCCTAAATATTTATCAGAGGAGGTTTTTATGATATATAAAAGAAAACGTATCGTGGTTGCCCTTGGCGGCAACGCACTTGGAAATACACTTCCAGAACAGATGATAGCAGTAAAATCTACTGCAAAGGCGCTCTGCGACCTTATTGAGGAAGGTCACCAGGTAGTTGTGGTTCACGGAAACGGACCACAGGTAGGTATGATCAACAACGCTATGACTGCTCTTACCCACGAAGATCAGGCACAGCCAAACACTCCGCTCTCTGTCTGTGTAGCTATGAGCCAGGCTTACATTGGCTATGATCTTCAGAACGCGCTCCGTGAAGAGCTTCGCAAACGTGGCTTCATGCGTACACCGGTTGTCACCGTTGTCACACAGGTTCGTGTAGATCCTGAGGATCCTGCATTTGAAAATCCAAGCAAACCAATTGGTAAATTCCTTACCAAGGAAGAAGCTGATTTCCAGGCAAAAGCCTACGGGCATGTTATGAAAGAAGACGCAGGCCGCGGCTACCGCCGTGTGGTTGCTTCTCCCAAGCCAGTGGAAATCGTAGAGCAGGATGCCATCAACAGCCTTGTAGATGCCAACAAGATCGTCATCTGCTGTGGCGGGGGCGGAATCCCGGTAACCTTAGAAGGCCACCATCTAAAAGGTGCTTCCGCAGTCATTGACAAAGATTTCGCAAGCTGCCTGCTTGCAAAGCAGCTGGATGCAGATATGCTGATCATTCTGACGGCTGTGGAAAAAGTTGCCGTTAATTTTGGCAAAGAAAATGAGAAATGGCTGGACGATCTTACTGTTTCCCAGGCCAGAAAATACATTGAAGAAGGCCAGTTTGCCGCTGGATCTATGCTGCCGAAGGTTCAGGCCTGCGTAGACTTTGCAAGCTCCGGCACCGGCCGTACAGCTATGATCACCCTGTTGGAAAAAGCCAAAGATGGTATTATGGGAAAGACGGGGACACAGATTCATTTGTAAGAAGTGTTTGGGACTGATAGAGTCACCAATAATAGAAATTTGACCTCAAAGCTCACTTAGATTTTTTAGCAGGGTATGGTTTACACCATACCCTTTTTATACGCCAGAGCGTGTTTGAAAAATCATTTATGATGTTTCTCTTCCTCTTCTTCCACCAGTCGCGATGTTTCTTCTGATGGTGCTGAAATCACGGCTGCTGCCACGATTTCACAAGGCGGATTCTCTTTCACCGCATCTACCGCAGCCTTCACTGCGGCTACATCACCGCTTAAAAATACAGTTGCATGACCTCCGCACTTGGTATGCCAGGTACGGAATTCTACATCTGATGTTTTCAGCATCTGGTCAAGGACAACTACTGCATTGCAGCTTCCCAGAACCTCTACCAATCCTAATGCTCCATAAGACATCTTCTATTTCCTCCTGACATGTTCTATTTGTTAATGGTCATCTTAAGTGCTGTTTCCGTGTCTGCTGTGGGGGATGCAATTACCGTATGGGAAACGATTTTACCAAGGGGCTTCGCAGTCTCCAATGCCACTTCCATAGCTGCATTTACATCGGAAACACTGCCGCGCATTTTTACACAGGCTCCACTTTTCAGTCGGTTTCTCTCTACGCTCTGGATCTTTACATTTGCAGCCTTGGATGCTGCATCAAGAGCCACAAAGCAGGCTACCAGGTTATCCAGTTCAAACACCCCAACTGCCATGCCATCATAGTTATCTGCCATTTTATCCTCCTTGTAAGACGGGAAAATGGGGTACTGCTCACTCTGTTCACGTAAAACGCCCACGGAACTCTTCTTGCAAGCAGAAATAAAAACACTTCTCCCGACTGCTTTCTTTTCCATTAGTATACCTTGTTTTTATCATAATTACAAGTAATTTCTGGCTGGAATCTCACACAAATTCACAAAATACAACAAAATCCCACATTTTATATTCAAATATCGTTTTCAACTGCTTCCGTGTATAAAAGATTCCATACTTTTGCTCATTTTTTCTGAAATGTCTTATATTAGACAATAGCTTTTAAAGAGAGCGTTCTTTACAATTTAACATCCATATCGGTAAGTTCCTTCACATCATTCACCTTCAAAACAACCGTATCATCTCTATGTGCAGTTATCACAGCTTTACCACCTTTATCTCCATTAATGGAGAGCAGGGAGTCGTAGTATTTTTTTGTAAAAATGCAGGGGTTTCCAAGTTTTCCTTCGCAGGAGACACAGGCGATTCCTTTGCCTGATGTTTTTAGGAGGGTGATGAGCTGGCGAATTGTGGCGATGGTGAGCCAGGGCTGGTCGGAAACGGTGAAAAGGCAGGCATCAACGTCTAAGTTGGCTTTTAAGCCGATTTTCAGGGAGGAGGAGATTCCCTCGTCCGGATGAGGGTTGATGTATACGTTTACACCCATGGATCTTGCGGCCTGCTCTATTTCTTCATACTGAGTGACTACTGTTATTCTTTTATAGCACTCTCTCTGTTTAAATAATTTCCCCTTTATTTCACCAAGAGGTGCAATTACTTTATTGCATTCTATATGTTCTTCTTTATAGCCTTCCTCATTCTGCTTTTCCAAATGTTCACCGCTTTCCACTTTTTCAATACACTCTGTTTCTTCAAGCCATTCTGCCACGATCATCAGCTTCTCCAGAATATGCCGGTACATGGGCTTCCCTTCAATCTCATATAAAAGCTTATTGCTTCCAAACCGCCGACTGTTTCCAGCTGCCAGCATGATCAATGCAATCTTCATAATTTTTCTGCCTCTCTTAAACTGCCATATGCAGCTATTGTGCCTTGCTTTGCCAGGTCTTCTACTATATGCTCTGCCGGAGAAGAATCGGGCAATATGTCTGCTTTATTTAAATATACACGGTAAACTTTATGGTCTACATTTTTATACAAACCGTGAACAGAGGTTGCTATTTTTTCTATGTCTTCTGCGGTAACAGGTGCTTCCAGATTTTTTTCAAGAAAAGAGCTGGTGTATTCGGCGCGATGGGCGGTCTCGCAGATGGGTTTGCCAAGACAGTCCAGACCGATTACACTTACTACTACGTCTGCAAAATCAGGAATTGCCGGTTCCCAGTCAGCTGGAACCTTCAAGGGTTTTCGTTTCGCTCCGTCTGCTTCGATCAGCATAACATCACAAAGAGAAACCAGTTTCTTCAATGCCGTTTCCTCTATAGCACACATTTTTCCAGAGGTTTCTTCAATATCGGCAACTGCTGCAAAGCCGTGTTCCTTTAATATTTCCGGGACGCGCTCAATGCAAGTGCTCTTTACCAGAGGCAGCATGGGATCATATGCCATATGGGTAGTTGTGGAAATAATCACTTTTTTACCCAAAGCCTGTAATTCTTCATTCAGACGGTAAATCAGACTTGTCTTTCCACCACCACCGACTACAGCGATCACTGGGTATTTCTCTATATCAAGTTTTAATAAGTCCAGAAAATAACCGTATCTTTTCATCCTGACCTCCTTCACGCCAATTATTTTCATGCAATGATTCATTGCCTGACTTCGTAACCATAAAAAACAATTCTATAAAAAGTACATAGGCTTCATAACATTCCCCAAGCCAAAACATGTTAATAAATGCAATGTGACCAAACAGGATCTAGAGCGTATTTGGCAATACACCCTCACTGAGCAAAATCTCCACCACACTTCCAGCAATACATCTGGCCTTATCCGAAATGGTAAAGCAGTTCTTCTTCTCCTCTTTTCTGGGATCAATATCGGCGATTTTCATTCCAACAGGAACATTGTAGCCTTCCTTTATAATTCCCCTTAATACGCCTGTTATAGAGGCTTCTACAGGGGTTTCTCCCACGTAGGCAAGAATCTGTCCTTTCTCTACAATATCGGCAATATGGGCCATATTATGGATTCTGCCGACACCCGGGGAGTGGATCACACGTTCTTTGCTGACACCGCCTACCATTCCGGGGACACCCGTATTTGGAATTGCCGGACCCTCAGTAATGATTCTGGCAAGATCGTGACCTCGCATGGTTTCCACAACGTAATCCACGTCTTCCCCGGCAAAAAAGCCTGGTCCCAGACCAATGGTAAGAGGTGCCATATTTCTTGAAGTTCCAAGATTTCTCTTTGCAAGAATTGCATCTACCAGAGCAGCTACCTTGCCTTGCGCAGAAAGTTCAATCATACAATCGCCTGCCGGATCGACCATAAGTGGAATTTCCCCTGCTTGCCAGACTTGCTCGCATTCTTCCAGAGAATCTATTCTTCTGCAAAGAATCCCTTCTACTGCTGCTGTCCCATCATACACAGCTTCGCAAAACGCTACCTTTCTGCGGATCGCACTTGGTTTTTCACATTCTAAGATCAATACACGATAGCCACAGCGATGCAGTCTGTGGATCACGCCGCTTGCCAGGTCTCCGCCGCCACGGACTATTATACACTTGTCACTCATATTTTTTTCCTGCCCATTTTTAATATTTTAGAAAAGGTGGGGAAGTCCCCGCCCTCTGATATTTTTGCGTTATAACAATATTGATATATGTTAGTCATTTTTTATTTAATTCAGTAATTTTCATAACAATATTGTTTTGTAATTAATATTATAACACTTTTTCCATTTACAGTATAGTATAAAATACATTTTTAATATTGAACCCACAAACAGTAGATTACTGTTCACTCCGTTCACAGCAACATGCTTCGCGATGCACAGAAATCATGCATTCGCATGATTTCGCGCCGCAATTCTCGGGTTTTCTGTGAACTACGTTCACAAAAAACACCTCGCGGAATGTCACCAGTAAACAGTAACAACAGTAGCACTTAAATTATTTACCCTCAGCTGTCATATTCTCCTTATTCACCTTCTCCACTGCATTCACAATATTCTCATACCCTGTACAGCGGCAAAGATTTCCTGCCATATGCTTGCGGATGGCATCTCTCGTAAGCTTCTCGCCCCGCTCAAGAAGCACTGTGGCAGACATAACAAAGCCTGGTGTGCAGAATCCGCACTGGATAGCGCCTTCCTCAATAAAAGCTTCCTGAATCCTGGTAAGTTCGCCGTTTTTCTCAAGACCTTCCAGGGTGCGGATATTCTTTCCCTCAGCCCAGACTGCCAGATAAATACAGGAGTCAATGGTCTCGCCGTCAATGATCACAGTGCAGGCACCGCATTCACCTACTTCACAGCCTTTCTTCACAGAGGTAAGCCCAAGGCGGTTTCGCAGCATGTCAAGAAGGGATTCTCTCACATCCACATACTCAGCTACCTCTTTTCCGTTTACGATACACTGTACCAGCCGCATATCCTTTTTCATGACTGCTCACCTCCTGTTACATTCTCCGCATCAGATGAAGGATAAATTTTTCCATTTGAACTCATATTTTCGCCTGAAGTTGTCCGGACATCCGGCACTACAACTCCCGTCACCATTCCCCTGCGAACACTCTCCTTCAGCGCGCGTTTCGCGATTTCTCCGCCAATCTGCAGTCGGAACGCCTTAGAAGCTCGCCAGGAATCTCTGGGATTGATTTCTTCCCTTACCAGCTCTTCCACCTTCTGGTAAAGCTCCTCGCCAATTTTCATGCCCCTCAGCGCCTCTTCCGTCTTCGCACACCGATACGGCACGGGTGCAGCTACACCAAAGGTGATCCTTACATCCTCCAGAACCTTTTTCAGAGGATCGATTCTGCTGACTACACTACAGCTCAGGGTCGCAATATCCATTGCATTTCGCATGGAATACTTAATATAAAATCCATGATATCCCTGATAATCCTTCCCAGGGATCACAATGTGGGTGAGCACATCTCCCTGATGCAGATCCACCTTACCAGGTCCCAGATAAAAATCCCTGATAGGAACCATCCGTCCACCAGTTCCATCTGCGATCCGCAGCATGGCATTCAGTGAAAAAAGTGTAGGTGCACTGTCTGCACTGACCGCACCATTGCAGACATTTCCGCCAATAGTACCAATATTGCGGACCTGTGGTCCGCCAACCTGATCTACTGCTTCCCCCAGAACCGGGATCAGCTTCTGAATGACTGAATCATTCGTCACATGGGAAAAAGTAGTTCCTGCACCAATATAAATATCACCAGACTCCATCAGCCGGACTCCCTTGATTTCCTTAATATCACGAATGCTCACTAAAGATGTACCGGCCATTTTGCCCTCACGGATCTTGATCAGCACATCACTTCCCCCGGAAATCACCCTTGCATCCGGATGCTCCTTCAGAAGAGTTACCGCTTCCTTAATGGTCTCTGCATTAAAATAATTTTCAATATCGTACATTCCTCATGCCCCCTTTCTCAGATCAGCCCGGCCTTTGTAAAACCGTCTATCAGTCTTTGCGGTGTCAGAGGAATCTCGGAAAAGCCGATGCCAGTTGCATGAAGCACAGCATTCCGGATGGCCGGTGCACTTGGAATTGCAGGAGGCTCGCCAAGGGCTTTATTTCCATATGGTCCCATTGGATCGTTCAGTTCTACAAACTCAGCAGTCAGATCCGGAGTATCCATCATTGTCATCATTTTATAATCCAGTAAAGTCCCATTTAATGGTCTTCCTGTTTTCTCATCAATAAGAAGCTGCTCAGAAACTCCATAACCGATTCCCATGAACATACCGCCATGAACCTGCATTGCTGCAAGCTGCGGATTCAAAAGGGTTCCACTGTCATGAACATTCACAATATCCAGAACCTTGATCTTACCAAGTTTCATATCTACTTCTACTTCCGCAAAACAACAGCCGCTGGCAACTGTATTCTTCTTCACCTGTCTGGAAACCTCTGCTGTAAGGACAGAAGAATTACTCAGACTGTAATAGCTCTCCATGGCCAGATCCTCAAGGGAAATCGCAGGCTTGCCATCTGCCAGAATATAACCATCCTCCAGTTCCAGCCGGTCCACATTACCTGGAACCAGTGTTCTGGCATATTCTAAGATCTTCTGCTTCAGCTGCTGCGCACATTCCTTCACAGCTGTACCTGTGACAAAGGACTGTCTGGAAGCATACGCACCTGTATCAAAAGGCGTCACATCTGTATCCTGCTGAGTTACAATATGTACCCTGGAAATATCCATATGTAAGGTCTCTGCTGCCATCTGGGAAAATACAGTATCCGCGCCCTGTCCAATCTCTGTAGCACCAACCTGCAGCTGTACACTTCCATCCTGATTCAGAGACAGCCTTGCACCTGCAATCTCCAGAGAAATTGGCCATACACCAGTCTTATAGGAAAACAGTGCCATACCAACTCCACGCCGGATATCGCCAGTCTGGTTCTGATATGCTTTCCGTTTCTCATCCCAGTGAATATACTCTGCTCCTTTTTCCAGGCACTCAAAAATACCGTTGGTATTCGCTGCGATTGGCTTCAGATAGGCATCTTCATAATAGCCATGGATCAGATTTTTTCTGCGGAATTCCAGCGGATCCATACCGATTTCATAAGCAATATCATCCATAAAGCTCTCTGTGGCAAAGCAAACCTGAGGAATACCATATCCTCTCATCGCCCCTGCTGTAGGACAGTTGGTATAGACGGTATATGCTTCTCCTCGGATATTTGGACATGCATACTGAAGTCTGCTGGCTGTCAGACCATTGGCTGCTATGGCATGTCCGTGGGATGCATAAGCTCCCTGATTGGAATAGGTAGTCATCTCTTTTGCAAGAAGATGTCCTTCTGCATCTACGCCTGCTTCCATGTCATATTCAATGGAGTGACGGGTTCTGGTATTGGTAAAGGTCTCCTCACGTGTAAGCTCGATCTTCACAGGGCGACCGCCCACCTGCATGGTGAGAAATGCATTCAGAGGTTCATAAAGCACCTCCTGCTTGTTGCCGAAACCACCGCCTACATAAGGCTTGATCACACGTACCTGCCCCCAGGGGATTCCAAGTGCCTGGCCAACAATACGGCGTACAATATGTGGAATCTGTGTGGAAGAAACCACCACGATCCTTCCCTTTTCCATATAGGCGTAAGAAATATTATTCTCAATATGGCAGTGCTGGACAATAGGTGTCTTATAGCTTCTTTTCAGCTTCACGGCAGCCTTCTCCATTGCGCTGTCCACATCTCCGATCGCAAAGCTGGATCTTGCCAGAATGTTATCCTTCTTGTCAAGATGAATGGGATGCTCCGTTCCACGCATGGAAATCTTCGGGCTCACGACCACCGGATATTCCTCATATTCTACTTTGATCAGCTTCAATGCCCTGGAAGCTGTCACTTCGTCCTCAGCTACTACAGCTGCAATATCATCGCCATAATACCGTACTCGTCCGGTGAGCAGATTACGGTCTGCCACATCCTGATGAGCAAGCTCCACGGACCAGGGATGTCCTGGGGTTGGATAACAATGATTTGGTACGTCCTTAAAGGTAACTACCTTTACTACGCCGTCCAGAGCCTCTGCTTCGCTGGTATCAATGGATTTTACCACGCCGTTTCCGATCTTTGCATGATAAACCCTGGCTACCAGACACTTATTCAGGATCAGGTCATCTGTAAATTTCGCACGTCCTGTCACTTTCTCATAAGCGTCTACTCTTGGAACACTCTTTCCAATCATATGCTTCACCTTCTTTATATTTTTTGCAGCGGATGCCTCCAATCCGCCCTTTACCCCCTCATAAAGGAATGGCCGACGCCGTTCAAAAAACAAGTTTACGGTTCTTCTTTGAACTGATCGTCGGCCCCTTATGCTTCTTCTCTTTCCGTCTCAACCTAAAAAATATTGTACAAAATATTCTTTCAATGCAAAATTATTGTATCATATTTCACCGATGTTTTGCAATAATTTTATAAATAATTTAGTTGTTTTATCTGTATAATTTTGAAATTTCTGCAAATTCGAAGCTCTATCAGCCTGGAGCATATCTGGAAAATCATTCCCGCAATCTTCATTCCCTGCTTTGCGGTATATTTCGCCATGGAATATTGCGTAACTGCCATAATCGCTTCTCTAATTTTTCGCCGTATAAATCCCCCGCAGATCGTAAATCGCATGTCTTGGACACTTCACTGCGCACATTCCACAGCTTAGGCAGACAGACTCTTCTATCACTGCACAGTTATCTGTAACCCGGATTGCCCCAACCGTACAGGTCTTCTCGCAGATTCCACAGCCAATACAGCTGACTTCACACTGTTTTTTTGCCTCTGCCCCTTTACTCTTATTTGAGCATTTTACTACGATCCAATTGGCACATTCATGGACATGAATAATCTGCTGTGGACATACCTTCCCACATGACCCGCAGCCGATGCATTTTTCTTCCTCTATTTCCGCCACTCCATACTCATTCAGGGAAATGGCGCCAAATTTACATTTCTCCACACAGGCTCCACAGCCAATACATCCATCTTTGCATCCATTGTCCCCTGCTGTAACCCTGCACCCCCCATTACATGCCACAACAGCTGACCGATACGGAAATTTCCTCTTTACTGCCATCTCTCATCCCTTCCTTTCATATGGTGTTTCACTAAGAGGAAGGCTGTAACGCCTTACACCATCTCTTCGGAAATAGGCATCTGCTATTGCGGGTGCGGTGGGAATGGATGTAATTTCTCCAATACCAATAGCACCGCAGGCAACCTTAAGGCCTGGCTTGTCGATAACAATGGCATCAATCTTCGGAATCTCATGTGCACGGAAAAGACCTAAAGAACCATACTTGGAAATAGGTTTACAGTTCTCATCAATGGGATATTTTTCCCGCAGGGCAAATCCTATGGACATTACCACACCACCCTCGATCTGCCCCTCACAGGACAAAGGATTTACCGCTTTTCCCACATCATGAGCAGCAACTATCTCTTCTATCTTGCCTGTCTTGGAATCCAAAATACAAACCTGGGTAGCATATCCATAAGCAACATGGGATACCGGATTGGGCACATTTGCACCAAGAGGATCGGTCTTCGCAAGATATTCTGCATAATAAACCTTACCGATCATATCTTCTACGCTTAATCCTGCTTTTTTATCCTCCATCAATTTCTCACAAGCTCTTCTGCAGGCCTCACCAGTGATCAATGTCTGTCTGGAACCGGATGTAGTTCCGGAATCTGGTGAAATCCAGGTATTGCTGCGCTCGTAAATGATATCCTCTCTTTTTATATCTGTATTACTCACGATCATCTGGGTCAGTACTGTGCCAAGCCCTTGTCCAATGCAGGAAGCTCCTGAGTAGATGTGAAGCTTCTTATCCTCTTCATAAATCAGTTTCACGCGGCCAGTGTCTGGAATTCCAACACCAACCCCTGCATTCTTCATGGCGCAGCCAATGCCCACCGCTTTTCCTGCTGCCAATGCAGCTTCATATTTCGGCTGTACCGCTTCTAAGGTCTCCACAAGACCTGTGGAATCGTCAACAATCTGACCATTCGGAAGTGTCTCCCAGGGCCGGATCGCATTGCGGTAACGAATTTCCCAGGGAGTGATTCCCACCTTATCTGCCATCATATTCAAAAGTGTCTCTGTAGCAAAACAAGTCTGGGTAACTCCGAATCCGCGAAATGCTCCTGCCGGCGGATTATTGGTATAGTAAGCTGTTCCCTCAATTTCAAAGTTTTCGTAGTGATAAGGACCTGCTGCATGGGTACATGCGCGCTCCAGAACCGGACCGCCAAGAGATGCGAATGCACCTGTATCCGCGGCAACCTTTGCCTTTACTCCCATGATATTTCCATTTTCATCACAGCCCATGGTCATATCCATATAAAAAGGATGGCGCTTAGGATGGACCAGCAGGGATTCTGCTCTTGTAAGCTTCATCTTAACCGGTTTCTTCGTTACATAGGTAAGAAGCGCGCTTAAATGCTGCACAGTCATGTCTTCCTTACCGCCAAATCCGCCGCCTACCAGCGCATTTTGTACCTTTACTTTGTCTGTACCAAGAACTAAGCTGCATTCGTGCAGCGTCTGATGTGCTGACTGGTCTGTGGAATATACAAAAACATCTCCGTCTTCATCATAAAAAGACACAGCACATTCCGGTTCCAGAAATGCGTGTTCCGTCCATGGTGTCTCAAAATGATGGGAAATCACATATTTGGAATTTTTTATAGCCTCTGCTGCATTTCCCCGGCTGATATGTTTATATGCACAGATATTGTTCTCTTCCTCATCAAATACCTTTGGTGCATCTGGTTTCGCTGCCTCTTCAATCGTATGAATGTGAGGAAGCACCTTATACTCAACCTGGATCAGCTTCGCTGCCTTATCCGCAGTCTCTTTATCCCGGGCTGCCACAAGTGCAATGGCATCTCCCAGATAATGGGTAAGCCCTCCTATGGGAATCAGGGTATACTGATCATGCTTTAAATGTCCGATTTTATTCTCTCCTGGAATGTCTTCTGCCGTAACAACCGCCTCTACCCCAGGAAGTGCCAGTGCCTTGGTCTTATCAATGGAAAGCACTCTTGCACGCGGATATTTACTTCTCAGAGCTGATCCATAAAGCATACCATCCAGATAAAAATCGTCTGGATATTTTCCGGTACCAAGAACCTTTTCCCCAACATCGATTCTTGCTACGCGGGAGCCAATATGCCAGTCGTTGTTAATTTCTTCCGGAAGTGTCCCCTCCTGCATAACTTTAGCCGCGATCCGTACTGCATCTATAATTTTTACATACCCGGTACAACGGCAATAATTGTTACGCAAGGCATATTTGATTTCTTCATCAGTGGGTTCTTTATTCACATCCAGAAGAGCTTTCGTGCACATTACCATGCCAGGAATGCAAAAGCCGCACTGTACGGCACCAGCCTTTCCGTATGCATACGTATATACCTTTTCTTCCCACGCTGTCAGGCCTTCTACTGTAATGATATTTCTGCCATCCAGCAGATCTGTATCCGGCACACAGGCCTTACAGGTTTTGCCATCGATAATCACTGTACAGGCTCCACAGGCACCCTCACTACAGCCATCTTTTACAGAAGTCAGATGTAACTCATCACGGAGAAATCTGAGCAGCTTTTGATTCTTTTTCGTCTCTACCCTCTGGCCATTGACTGTAAATACTGCCATGTTGGACTCTCCTTTCTACTCCCCCCATGAAAGTCAGATGCTTTTAACTGCGCTCCTAAACTTTCACAGTGAACTATGAGAAACACATTCTGAAGGTTTCCCAAATTATCGCAACAGTCACCAAGATCTTATGCATGAGCATACTTCGGCTCGCTGCCTGTCAAAATATAGACACTGTCCACAGCCCTTAAAAAGCTGTGGACAGTATTTCTATTACCTTATTTAGTTATCAAATATCCATAATCATCGATCACTGCACAGATCAGCTTCTTCAAACCGTCATACAGTTTATCTGCCGGATCGTCTGCCTTGCAGTCTGTGATCAGGCCTACAAATCTGACCTTACAGGTCTTATTCTCTTTATCCAGAACAACAAAACCATCGTTCTTACTGTCTGCCATGTCTTTCTCATTTGCAAACAGAGTAAATTTATCCTTGTATGGTGCACTTGCGTATGGGCAGAAGCTCTTACAGTTGCCGCACTCATTACACATATAATCTACGTGAATCACCTGATTCATAGCCATTCCAGGAACCTTGATGGAAATATTGGCACGGTTCGGGCACACATCTACACAGTTCTCACAGACTTTGTTACAGGTAAGACATCTCTCTTCCTCTGTCTTCGCCTCTTTGCTGTGCTTCAGGATACCTTTCTTTTCGAAACAGTCTTTCACATCACCTGTCACAGCTGCATCTCTGGTAATCTCTTTGCCAAGAATATCTTTCACTGCCAGCTGTGCATCCCGGATTCCCTCTACGATGGTTGCTGCGCCTCTGGCGCCGTCTCCGGCAACATAGACACCACTCACGCTGGTTTCAAGAGTTTTATCGTTGACCTTTGCTTTTCCTCTTTCATCCACTGCGATCTGGTTGGCAGTGTAGAAATCGGTATCAATCTTTTCTCCAACAGCTACGATCACGGTGTCAGCCGGAACCTCTACCACATCTGCAGTCTCGGTTACACCTGCACGTCCGGAAGCATCCATCTGGCCGAGCTTCATCTTCTTGCAGAGCAGTCTGCCACCATCAAGACTTACCGGAGAAAGAAGTTCCTTAAACTCAACGCCCTCCTCCAGAACTTCCAGAAGCTCATCCTCTGCAGCTGGCATATAGCGCTTGGTTCTTCTGTATACAAGATAAACATGCTCTACACCTTCTGTGCGTTTCGCAGCTCTTGCAGTGTCCATAGCAGTGTTTCCGCCGCCGATTACAACTACATTTTTGCCAATATTCAGCTTACCATCATTTGCCTTGAAATCACGAAGGAACTTCAGAGCGTTAACGGTCTCACCTTTTTCCAGTTTCAAAGTGCCAGGCTTGCCAGCTCCAATTGCCAGGATCACAGCATCATAGCCCTGTGCTTTCAGATCTGCCACAGAAGTGATTTCTGTATTTGTGCGGATCTCTACACCCATCTTCTGGATGAAAGAAATATCTTTGTCAATAGCAGCGTCTCCAATACGGAATCCAGGTATCACGTAACGGATCACGCCGCCGGCTTTCTCTTCTTTTTCAAAAATGGTAACTGCTGTGCCCTCTCTTGCAAGGAAGTAAGCAGCTGCAATACCTGCAGGACCGCCACCAACTACGGCGACCTTCTTACCGTTTGGCTCGCCAGCCTTGATCTCACCGATCAGCTGCTCATAGCCATGCTCTGCTGCTGTCAGCTTGGTGCCACGGATATTTACGGATTCTTCGTAGAAATTACGAGTACATTTGGTCATACAGTTGTGTGCACATAAGGTACCTGTAATAAATGGCAGGGCATTTTTCTCAAGGATCACTTCAAGTGCTTCTTTATATTTACCCTCACCAGTCAGTGCTACATACTGTGGAATATCCTGATGGATTGGACATCCTTCAGAACACGGTGCATAGAAGCAGTCCAGAAGCGGAACTTCTTTTGTGCTCTTTCTGTTCGGAACCGGCTTAATGTTCTTCACATGATGCCCATCAGTAATAGCATCTGCTGCCAGCTTCTTCAGTGCATCCACATCGATTCCTTCCCATTTCTTCGGGCAGATTCCTTCCACCTTATCCGCTACCTGGGTAAATCTCTGATAGCCGCCTGTCTTCAAAAGGGTGGTAGCCATAGTTACAGGCCAGATACCGCATCCCACAATTTTGTCAATATTGTAATAATCTGCACCTCCGGAATAGGAAATTCGAAGTTTTCCTGCGAATTCAGCAGAAAGTTTGGCTGCAAGGGAAATGGACAACGGGAACAAAGCTTTGCCGGACATGTACATTTCTTCACTTGGGAGCTCATTTCGGGTAACGTCAACCGGGAAAGTATTGGTAATCTTTACACCAAATTCCAGGCCCAGTTCGTCGGATAATTTCATCAGACGTGTAAGCATGGGGACTGCATCCTCATACTGCAAATCGTCTCTGAAATGGAAATCGCCGAATACCATATAATCATATCCCATCTCATCCATGGTCTTTCTTGCAAAATCATAGCCAAGAAGGGTCGGGTTGCACTTTACAAAGGTATTCAGATGTTTCTCTGTAAGCAGATAATTTGCAATGCTCTCAATCTCCTGTGGAGGACATCCATGCAGTGTGGAGATCGTAGCAGAATTACAGACATTGGATGGGATTGCTTCGATGTCTTCTCTGGTAAAGTTCTGGAACTTGTCAGCATTGTCCAAAAGCCATTTTCTGCATTCCTGGAAAATAACAGTGTCCTTTGCTTCCATCATTCCGTCAATAAAGGTATTGACCTTGTCTCCCTTAATTCCTGCAAGATCATATCCTACGGAAATATTAAACTGGAACCCATCCTGTGCACCCAGGCCGAATTCTTTTGCGATCACATGAAGGATAAACCATGCCTTGATGTACTCGCCCATCGCGTCCGGAACAGTCAGCTCAGTTGACCATTCGCAGTTATATCCCTCATCATCTGCAAGAATGCACGGTTTATTCACACATGCTGAAAGCTCTGCGCCATCCATCTTCTGAACTGTCTTCAGCTCAAAGAAACGAGCTCCTGCATAATAAGAAGCGATGATATTCTGTGCCAGCTGGGTGTGGGGACCTGCTGCCGGTCCCACTGGGGTCTCCAGATTTCTGGTAAAAATAGTCATATCATTCTTCGGATCTGCTGTGTATGGGCGATGTACCCCAAATACAGTGTCCTGCCTTTTTTTCTCCTGAAGGACCCAGTCCATCAGCTGCCCGAAAGGCATACATGTCATAATATCGCTCATATTTATTTTCCTCCGTTAATATCGTCAGCTAGTTCCTGTGCAGACTGACGGCAGTCAGCCATAACCTTATCTACGTCACAAACCAGCACTTCCCTGTCTTTCATAAGAACCTTGCCGTTACATACAGTAGTCACAACGTCATGTCCTGTAGTTCCAAACAGAAGATGTCCGTTTACATTGTCTGCTCTCATAGGTGTAAGCGGGTTGTAATCCATTACGATCACATCGGCAGCTGCCCCCTCTTTCAGAACGCCAAGTGGTTTCTTAAAGTAACGGTTGGCAATAATTGCATTGTTCTCAAAGAGCATCTTGGGAACCTCACCCCATGCAGCATTTGGATCGCAGAGATGATGCTTATGAAGGATATTGGCAACCTTCCAGGATTCCAGCATATCGTGGGTGTATCCATCAGTTCCAAGTCCTGTAACGATTCCCTTATGTACCAATTCCATGGTAGGCGGACATCCACAGGCATTTCCCATATTGGATTCCGGATTGTGGACAACCATGGTGTCAGTCTCTTTAATTAAATCCATCTCATGCTCGTTAATATAAATACAATGTCCCAGAAGCGTCTTCGGCCCAAGAATATTCCAGTCGTAAAGTCTGTCTACAATTCGTTTGCTGTGCTCCTTCAGGCACTGATGAAGGTCATAGATGCCCTCTGCAACATGAATATGATAGCCAACACCGTCTGGCTTCAGTTCGTTACACAATTCCATGGTCTCATCGGAAATAGTGAAAGATGCATGCATACCCATCATAGCAGCGATCATGTCGCTGTCATCTGCAAGTGCGTGTTTGATAAAGTTCACATTCTCCATTACAGATTCTCTGGACTTGTCCATGCCGTCACGGTCGGAAATTTCATAGCAAAGGCAGGTACGGACACCAAGATCCTTAGCTGCTGACTCAATAGCACTGAGGGAACCGGTAATATGTCCAAAGCTTGCATGGTGATCAAATACAGTCGTTACACCATTCCGGATACTGTCGATGTAAGTAGCCATCGCAGAAAGTCTGGTCTGCTCCAGGGTAAGATGACGGTCAATAGTCCACCACTGTCCATCCAGAATATCCAGAAAGCCCTTGGGATTATATCCTTTAATACTCAGACCTCTGGCAAAAGAGCTGTAGATATGCTCATGGGTATTGATAAATGCAGGCATGATAACTCCGCCTCTGGCATCTACAAATTCTCCATCCGGATATGCCTTCTTCACCTCATCTGTAGTCCCCACCATAACTATGGTGTTACCATCCATTGCAACTGCACCGTTCTCTATAAATGCCTTGGATGCGTCCCGTGTGATCATTCTTCCATTACCAATAATAAGCATATGGCATCCTCCTTTACTTGTTAAAATTGTTGAATCAAATAGCACAATTCAACATTTTTTAGGATATTTTATACAGATAATGTAACACATTCCCATATAAATTTCAATAGGAAATCTAAAAATATTTTTGGCTTTCTCAAAATTTTTGTTCAAACAAACTAACTGATCACAGCCAAAACACGCTCTAGGGCACGTTTGAAAATGCTTTCTACAAGCTGTACGTCACAATTCGAGGGAGATTTTGCCCGCAGTCTGCATAAACATGAAAACAAGGCAGTCTGTCAATTAAACAAACTGCCTTGTTCTCTCTATTAATGGATTTTCAAACAAGCTCTAATCCATAGCTGATTTTCCATCTGCATTATTCGTATATGTATCTTTATAACTCCCGGATCACATGCAAGAATTTCCGGCCCTTTTTCCATAATTCAGGATCAATTTCCACCTCATAGCCTTTGCCATTCTGCACATGCCAGTCATAAAAAGAGCGGTCTTCGTCTGCATATTCTTCCATAACATTCATGATCGTACCGCCATGCACCACAAGTGCTGCCAAAGAAATCCCATTACGGAGACAACCATTTACAGCTTTCTGGAAGCCGGTCACATTGCGTCTTTTAAATTCCTCTCTGCTCTCTCCTCCCGGAAATGGCAGTAGTCCACCAGAATCAATCCAGGACTGGTAATGTTCATTTCCGTCCAGTTCTTGATAATTTTTATTTTCAAATTCTCCAAAATCACATTCTGCAAGCTCATCAATAATATTCAGCTTTTTTCCGGGAAAAAGGATTCCTGCTGTCTGGGTACAGCGGATCATAGGACTTGCATAAACTGCCTGTACCTCCGGATAAGCAAGCTGCGCCAGCATATTCCCAGCCTCCGGACAAAGAGGTTCATCCGTTCTTTTTCCTATATATCTTTTTAACTTATTCCCCTGGGTTTCCCCATGACGAATCAGAATAAGTTTAAGCATTTTTGATCACCGTCCCAATTCCACATACTACACGTATTACCTTTTTGCTTTTTGATGCGAGATCCGTACAGACTCTTCCCACTGCCTCCCGGTATTTCCGGTCAAAAGCATCCATGGGGACAACGCCGTATCCTACTTCCTGACTTACCAGAATGATATCCGGATTTTTCTCCCATAATTCTTCTGCCAGTCTGGCCACATCTTTGTCTGCTTTTAATTCTTTTTTGATATACTCCTGAAAATCAAGGACGCCCTCTGCATTCATAAGCTCTTCTTTTTCCAGATCAGCTCCCTTTTTCCAGCAGACATCAGGATGATGTTCTTTTGCATATGTGCTCTTTCCCTGAAAAGCACCTCCAATGATCATTTCCATTGTTACAATTTCTCCTTTTTTCCCAGTTCCCGGAGCGTGTCTGTAAAAGACTTTCTGCAAGATGTACGTCACAATTTGTGGGAGATTTTGCCCAGATGAGGGCGCGTAGCGGGCTACGACAACCGAATTCGGGCAAAATATACCGCAAAGTGGGGCGTGCAGATTGCGGGAATGATTTTTCAGACACGTCTAGATAAATACAGAAACAACAGCCAGTACAACAGCCATTCCCACCTCACAAAGGCACAGAAAATAGCCTGCCAGGTCACCTGTGATCCCGCCAAAATATTTCATTGCCTTATAATGATAATAAAGGAAAACAAGTACTGCAGTTCCAAATGCCAGAATGCCCATCACAGGCTGGATCCATATCATCACCGCCAGCAGAATTCCAAGATAGACGATCAGCACATTTCGCACGATCATATCTTCTGCTTTTCTGGAAAATTCTGCTACAGTTCCATCTTTACGTGCCTTTGGAAACATCATGACACTGATTCCGGACAAACATCTGGAAACCATAAATCCGAGAGCCATGATCAAAAGTGCCCGCCTGTCCGTCCACAACTGACTGTAAGCTCCATACCATATCAGAAAAAAAGCACAGGCTGTAATAACCGCAAATGCACCGGCATGGGAATCTTTCAGAATTTCAAGACGTCTCTCCCTTTCCTGCCAGGAGCTTAATGCATCCGAGGTATCCAGAAGACCATCTACATGGATTCCACCTGTCATCATTACCGGAACCAGTACAAGAACTGCTGAGACAAAAGACGGATTAAATCCAAATTTTCCGCCTGCCCATCCTACCAGATAAGAAAGCGCTCCAATTACCAGACCGATAAAAGGAAAAAAACAGAATGTATATTTCATATTCTCCTTGTTCCAGTCTGCCATTGGCATAGGGATTTTTGAATACATGGCAAATGCCACTTTAAAATTATTCCACAGCATTTTCAATGATTTTTCCTCCTTTATGCCAGATTGGAATCCCATATACTACTTCAACCACCTCATCAGCCATTTTTCCAATGTTTTGATTGATTATCCCCAGATATTCCTGATAGCGGATGGTATCGCCCTCATAACTGGCTGCTTCGGAAAAAATCTCATTCGTGACAATCACCAGATGACGTACCTGGCTACTCAACTTTTTTATGCCTTCCAAAACGGCTTCCACAGTTTTTTCACCAGCCCCTTTTTCCTCAAACATCTCATTAGCGGCAAGATTGGACATACATTCCAGAAGAACCACAGCATTTTCCGGGAAATCCAGATTCTTCAATCCGGTATAGCATTCAACTGTCTCGAATCCTTTTCCTGCACGCATTTTCCGATGACGTGCCACACGCTTATGACTTTCCTCGTCATATGGATGCATGGTTGCAATATAGATTCTTTTTGCCGGTCCAAAAGATACTATTTTATCTTCTGCAAAAGCAGATTTTCCGCTTCCGCTTCCTCCGGTCACGACTGTCATCATATTAATTCAGCTCCTCGTACTGGTCCACGTGAATATCATCAAATGTACTTAATGTATTGTAAAGAGTAGCTCCCATATCAAGAAACGGACAAAGGGCAATGGCTCCAGTGCCTTCCCCAAGACACATGTCAGCATGAAGCACAGCTTCTTTTCCAAGCTCATCCAGAACAAGATGTGCTGCCGGTTCTTTTGACACATGACTGGCGATCATATAATCCGCTGCCTCCGGGCAAAGTCTGGCTGCTACAAGTGCGGCAACTCCGGAAATAAAACCGTCAATAAGAACCGGAATCTGTAATGCAGCTCCACCAAGATACACACCTGCCATTCCTGCGATATCAAGACCTCCAACTTTTGCAAGCACGTCTATGGAATCTTTTGCATCCGGCTTATTTAAATCAATGGCTTTCTTAATCGCCTGAATCTTGCGGGTAAGCCCATCGCTGGAAAGTCCTGCACCACGGCCAGTCATGGTTTCCACAGGTTGCCCCAGAAGCACAGATGCAACTGCACTGCTGGTTGTGGTATTTCCAATTCCCATCTCACCAGTTGCAAAAAGACGATAACCCTGAGCCTTCAGTTCTTCTGCCATAGCAATTCCTGCTTCAATTCCCTTTATGGCTTCGTCTCTTGTCATAGCCGGACCTTTCGTCATATTGTGGGTTCCATACATAACTTTCAGATCTGTACGTGCTGTAGTATCTCTTACCATTCCCACATCTACTGGCTTTACATCCACTCCACACTGGTGGCACATTACACATGCGGTAGTAGTTTCTTTTACAAAATTATCTGCTACAATTGCAGTGACTTCCTGTCCTGTCTGGGTAACCCCCTCTTCTACCACGCCATTGTCTGCACACATGGCAACAAGAGCCTTTTTTCCAAGATCCACTTTCTCTTCCCCTGTAATTCCAACGATCTGCGTAATCAGATCTTCCATTTTTCCAAGGGAATGGAGAGGCTTGGCGATGCTATCCCATCGTCTTCTGGCTGTTTTCATTTTTTCCTCATTCAGAGGCTTTATCTGTTTAAGTGTTTCTTCTAATGTCATGATTTCCTCCCGCTGGTAAATACCAGGAATTTACTGAATATGTAATTTAATGCCAGAACTACAAACTGGGTGATAAATTTGCCGGCCATATCATTCATGTGTATGATCTCTGCAAAGAACCATACGCCTGCTACTTCGATCGCCATTGTTACACCTCTCGCTCCGACAAATTTGCAGAATGGACGGATATGGTCTTTCAAAGTCTCGCATTTGTCCTGAAAAACAAATTTAGAATTTACCACATAAGCAAAAAGAATTGCCAGAATAATCGAGATCACATTTGCAAGATCTCTTTGAACTCCTGCCTGGCGCAGAAGAAAAAAGCTCACCAAATTCACCAGTGTAGTACATCCTCCAAAAAACACATAACGTACCACATCACTGGCATACAGTTTCTTAATGAGAGCAGTCATGGTTTACCTCCTGATAGACATCCTCTTTTCCACGAAGAATCTGGGAAATGATATAACGTGGACGCCGTTTTACTTCTTCGTATATTTTTGCAATATAATAGCCGATGATTCCAAGACTGAGCATAATAGCGCTTCCAATAAGCAAAAGAACGATAAGGGTAGTTGTATATCCCTCTACCGCTCTGCCGGCAAAAAATTGTACCAGCGAATAAATAATCAAAATCAGGGAGCATCCAAAGCATGCCCCTCCTACGACCGTTACAAATTGCAGCGGTGCTGTAGTAAAAGCCACAATATTGGTAAACGCATATTTTATCAAGGACCAGGTAGACCACTTAGACTGTCCAGCTTCTCTATCCCGCACCTCAAATTCCACATAAGTGGTCTTAAATCCCACCCAGGATGAGGTCGCACGGAAAAACATATTTCGTTCTGGCATAGAAAGAATACTATTCACTGCTTTCCTGTCCATCATTTTGAAATCCGAAGCATTCTGCATATTCACACCTGTAGCCTTGGACATGATTCCATAGAAAAAGCCAGCGCTCTCTTTGTGAAGCAGACTTTCCGTTCCTCTTGATTTCTTTACGCCTTCGATTACTTCCCATCCCTGCTCCCAGAGATGGTACATGGAAATCAAAGTTTCCGGCGGGTGCTGCAGATCACAATCCATAACTGCCACCACATCTCCTGTAGCCTGGGCCATTCCTGCATATACTGCTGCTTCTTTTCCGAAATTTCTGGAAAAATGAACGCCAAGAACATTTCCATCTTTTTCTCCGGCTTTGGTGATTTCTTCCCAGGTTTTGTCTTTTGAGCCATCGTCAACAACAACTAGTTCGTAGGAAATGCCGGCTTCTGCTAATACTTCATGAAGAACACGACAGGTTTTTCCTACCATCAGTTCTTCGTTATAAGCTGGCAAAACCACTGATAATCTGCTCATTTTTTCATCCTCTTCTCTGCTGACAGCCTTGTATATTTATGTTTAAAACGTGACAGCAGATCTTATTCTTTTCGATTTTTCAACGTTCCCATTATATTACAAATCCAGTGGGCAGGCAACCTTAATTGATATTCTTCAGAATTTAATAACAAAAAAACGATAACCAACCGGCTACCGTTTCCGTTCTGTATCTTCAAAACTACATACATGTTACATCCTAATGGAATCATTTTACAACCTTGCGATTTTTGGTCAAGCCCTCACCCTATTAGTAACAGTCAGCTCCATGTGTTGCCACACTTCCACCCCTGCCCTATCTACCTCGTCGTCTTCAAGGGGGTTTACTTCTTTCGAATGGGACATCTCATCTTGAG
>NZ_JBDPGY010000015.1:0-131057 GCF_039841815.1 Ruminococcus sp. 1001136sp1
ATTCTATATCTGAAGAACTTCCTGAAGATGTGAAAACACAAAAATGCAGCATCAGCGATCCGGAAAGTGGATGGTTTTGAAAGGGTGAACATAAACACGTTTTTGCATAAGCCGTAGAAACTGCCTGTGATAAACATGGCTGGATCCTTGGATATACAGTACATCCTGGTAATGAGCATGATAGTCGTACTTTTAAAGCATTATACGATAAGATATCTAAACTGAATCCGCAGATGGTAGTTGCAGATGCAGGATATAAAACTCCGGCAATCGCCCATCAGCTGTTGGAAGATGGAATTCAACTACTTTTTCCGTATACCCGTCCCAAGACCAAAGAAGGCTTTTTCGGAAAACACGAATTCGCATATGATGAATACTATGATTGTTATATATGTCCGGGAGCACATATATTGACATACAGTACAACAAACAGAAGTGGATATAAAGAGTATAAAAGCTGCGGTGAACATTGTGCTGAATGCCAATGTCTTTCAAAATGCACAGAAAGTAAGGATCATGTAAAACTGATCACACATCATGTATGGGAAGAATATATGGAAGTGGTAGAAGACATTCGGCACACGATCGGAAACAGACAGATCTACCAGTTAAGAAAAGAAACCATAGAGCGAATCTTCGGTACAGCGAAAGAACAGCATGGATTTCGATATACACAGTATGTAGGAAAAGCACGGATGTAAATGAAAGCCGGGTTTACCTTTGCATGCATGAATTTGAAAAAACTGGCAAAGATCCTGGAAAAACGAGGTTGGAACACAGCCATATTTTTGTTGATTTTGAAGAAAATAAAAAGAAAAGAAGTTTTAAAAGAAAAATGGTGCTGGGCATAATCCCCAACACCAAGTTTGTCTACAGTCTGATGTCGCACTAATTACTTAGTGCGACATATCTTTTAATGAATATAGAATTTCAGTTCATATAAATAAAGTAGAAAAAAGAGAAAGGCTGTTTGATTACCAGCGTTTTTATTGTGCTCTCTTGCAGAAAAAGCAATAATTTTAAATGAATTCTGAAATGCTCTAAAAGACATTCAGACATTCGTTTCCTGATTGTTTTGGAATTTAATGAAATTCCAGTCTATATATAGCACTCAGCTCTTATTAGCTATATTGCTATTCTTCCACTGTTTCAAAAGGTTTTTTTATATCAAAATCTTCCCATGGCGCCCATGGATCTTGCACAATAAATTTACCACCAGAAATATCAAGGACTTCTCCAGTTATGAAAGATGCAGCATCAGAACTTAAAAAAACAACAGGCTTAGCTACTTCTTCTGGAGTTCCTATACGTTGCATAACAGCAGTATTACTGAGATAATTAATACCTTTGGTTTTTAAAATGCCATTTTTAACCATATCAGAAGAAATAACTCCCGGTGAAACTGCATTTACACGGATGTGATAAGGTGCTAGTTCAGAAGCAAGAAGTTTGGTCATGGCACTGAGTCCACTTTTCGTAATTCCATAAATTCCAATGGATGTGGTGGCGATTCTTCCGGCTAAAGAACTGGTAGAAATAATACTTCCTCCGTTCTTTTTCATGTACGGAACAACATATTTGGAAGCTAACCAAGCAGAAGTTAGATTGGATGAGATTACTGCATTCCAGTCTTCCAGACTCAATTGAGTTAAATAATCCATATGTCCTTGCGCAGCATTATTAAATAAGACATCAATCCTTCCATAAGTATTTCCCACATAATCAATAAAAGCTTTTAATGATTTGAAGTTGGATATATCCACCGACATTGCCTCAATATGATAACCTAATTGATCAGAATCAAATAGAAACTTATCAATTTTCGTTTGAGAACGGGAGCAAACGATAACAGTTGCTCCTTCATTCGCAAAAGCAAAGGCAGTGGCTTTACCAATACCACTAGTTCCTCCTGTGATAACTACGATTTTGTCTTTTAAATTTAAATTCATGTATTAATTCTCCTTTCATAAGCATTGAGATGAAAGCGATTCCATAAAATGTATGATGATGTTTAAAAAATATCATAAAAAATGTGAAAATACAATTCTAATTTTGGGATTAAAATGAAAAAAGGCAAGTTAAATAAAAATAATATGTATAATTTGTATATATTACTATATTTACTTACGGAAAATATTGTGCTATATTAAGTACACCGAGAAAAGGAAGCGATTCCATAAATGATGGGACAATGAAATGAGGTAAAACATGCAGAATAAAACAACAATTGATGATATTGCAAAAAAAGCGGGAGTTGGAAGAACTACAGTTTCTCGTGTCCTTAATAATAAGGGTTATGTAAATGAAAAGACAAAAAAAAAAATAGAGGAAGTTATCCAGAGTTGCAACTATGTTCCATCAGCAACTGCAAGAAATTTTGCAAAGCAGGATAGTAATATGATTGGAGTAATTGTTCCAGAAGCACACAACCCTTACTTTGCAGCTGCATTGGAAGGAATTTACGAAGTGCTGGAAGAAAAGGAACTGTTATTAGTGCTTTGTAATTCTAACAAAAGTTTTGATAAAGAAGAAAAAATATTGAAATTATTAAAGCAACAGAAACTTAAGGGACTCATTATTACTCCGGCAATTGACGATCTGGATGTGCAAAAAATACTGGAATATAAAAAATTAATAGAATCATTGAGAATTCCAGTGACTTTTATGGATTCAGGATTAGATTTTAATGATTGGGATACAGTATATTTTGATAATGCAGGCGGTGCTTACAATGCAACCAAAGTAATGATTGAACATGGATTTGATGATATTGGAATAATTACGGGTAATTTGAATACCAAAACTGCAAGGGACAGATATAAAGGATATCTTAGAGCTTTTGAAGAACACGGGCTTGCGGTAAGGGAAGAAAATATATTCCAAGGTGATTTTACCACTAAGACAGCATACCAGATAACACAAAAGATCTTGGAAAGAAAAACATATCCGACAACAGTTTTTACAACAAATAATCTGACAACTATAGGGTTTATTAAGGCAGTATATGATGCAAAACTGGTATTAGGAAAAGATATTCGATGTATTTCCTTTGATAAGGTAAACACTTTCGAAGACTTAAAATATAGTTATATCGAACGAGATCCCAAAGCAATGGGGCATTTAGCAACGACTATGCTGATGGAACGTATTGCGAATACGTCTATGCCAGTTAGAAAGTATTATATGCCTTCAGAGATTAGAGTTAATTTATAACCTGAAGATCTCGGACAATAGTTATGAATGAGCCTGCTTTTATGAGTAAATTTATGAATATTGGACGGATTAGACCGAATGAGTAATTTGTGAGACTATCTCGCATTACTCATTCGCCCATCAGTTGTGAATGCACCAAGACACGAAATTGTTGATTTTCGTATATAGTGATATCACTAACAGGAGACATATCTGTTTACTAACCAGACAATGAGCCTGGTTAAAAAAATATAAAACATGGAAGCGATTCCATAAAAGGAGAGGTGATTATGGTTAAAAAAATTATGAATGAACCACAAAACATTGTAGACGAAATGCTGGAGGGATTTGTATTTGCACATGAAGAAATTGAATGGTTTCCGAATTATCGTGTAGTTGCGTTGAAGGAAAAGAAAAAGGGTAAAGTTGGCATCATGTCGGTAGGGGGAAGTGGTCATGAGCCGGCTCATGCTGGATATGTAGGGAAGGGAATGTTGGATGCTGCGGTAGCGGGAAACTTGTTTGCATCTCCATCTCCAGATCAAATGCTAAAGGCTATGGAGGAAATTAATACTGGAGCAGGAGTGTTAGTAGTTCTTAAAAACTATTCCGGAGATTTGATGAATTATTCTGTTGCAAAAGAGTTGGCACAAATGAAGGGGATAGAAGTGGAATGTGTTGTGGTAAAAGATGATGTAGCTGTTCCGGATAGCACTTATTCTACAGGACGACGTGGAATTGCCGGGACTATATTTGTACATAAAATTGCTGGAGCTAAAGCAAATGAGGGAGCTTCTTTACAAGAAGTAAAAGAAGCAGCCGAAATAGCAAACGCAAATATTAGAAGTATAGGAATGTCTATGACGGCATGCACCCTTCCTGGATTAGATAAACCAGGATTTACGGTTGCTGATGATGAAATTGAAATTGGTATGGGAATCCATGGGGAACCTGGGATTCAAAAAACTAAAATAAAGAAAGCATCAGAGTTGGCAGAAATCATGCTTGCGAAAATTATTGAGGATTACGATTATTCTGAAAGTGAAATTGCTTTGATGATCAATGGGTTGGGGGCGACTCCTCTAATGGAGTTGTACGTTTTCGCAGGATGTATTCAAAAACTTCTGAAGGCAAAAAGAATATCAGCACATAAAGTTTTGGTTGGGAATTATATGACATCGTTGGACATGGCAGGATGTTCAATTACAATGTTTAAATTGGATAAACAAACGAAAAGACTTTTGGATGCACCATGTAATACGCCAGGATTAAAGTTTTAGAAAGGAGAAAAGTATATGTTTGCTTTAAAACCAGAGGATTTCATTATTTATTTAAAAAAGGTAGCAAAAGTAATTGAAGAAAACAAAGAGTATATTACAGAGCTAGATTCAGAAACAGGTGATGGAGACCATTGGCTGAATATGAACATTGGATTCCAGAAATTAGTGGAGAAAACAGGGGAATGGAAACAAATGAATTTTCAGGAACTTTTTCAAAATATCGCTATGGTATTGATGTCTGCTATGGGTGGCTCTTCTGGTGTCTTATATGGAAGTGCGTATTTAAAATCTTCTATGCTTATGAAAGACAAAGAGATAATGGATGAAATGCTTTTTGGAGAAATGCTCTTGGATTGGGCAGAGGCCATAGCATCGAGAGGAAATGCGAAACCAGGATATAAAACCATGTTGGATGCTATATATCCTGCAGCAAATGCATATCAGAAATCATTGAATGAAGGAAATGATATCGCAGATTGTTTACATAAAATGGTGATGGCGGCGAAACAAGGTGCAGATAGTACACGGGAAATGGAAGCCGTAAAGGGAAGGGCAAGTTATCGGGAAGATAAATCAGTGGGGTATTTGGATCCAGGTGCTGTAACAATGGCAATGCAGTTGGAATGCATGGCAGAGTGTTTTGCAAATTGTAACTATAACTGATCAACGTGAAAATGAATTAGTGGCATCCCTAATGTAATTTCAATCCGGAGTGAATTTATAAAGAGGATGTGAACTATAAAAGCAAAAACTAAATGAAAGTGGGGTACAAATTATGAAGAAAACTATGAAAAAAGCAGTAATGGCAGTGGTTGCAGCTACATTGGCACTTAGCCCTGTAAGTGTATTTGCAGAAGAGCCAAAAGAAGTAACAATTGGTATAGCATGGCCATCTCTTGGAACTCAGGCATGGTCAGCAATGGCTGATTATTTAAGATGGTATGTGGAAGATTACAATGCGGAAAACGAAGTCCAGGTAAAATTAATTGAAACAACGGCGGGGGATGATGCAGCGGCACAGGAAACACAGATTCGAGATTTGTTAAATCAGGATGTTGATGTAGTTGTGTCAGGTGCGATTGATACAACAGCAATCTGGTCTTCGATTACAGAAACACATGATGCGGGTAAGAAATTTATTTCTTTTTGCCGTAGGCTGACTCCAGGTGGACCAGAAGCAGATTCTACAGTTGGACCGGACACTTACGATACTGCGTATGTTTCAGTTGATGCTGCAATTAAAAAAATGATTGCAGATGGAATTCCCGCTGAGGAAATTAAAATAGTAAGAGTACAGGGAGATTTAAAAGATCAAAATGCAGTTAGATATGGTGAAGGCTGTGAGGCGGCAGTAAAAGATAATGGAGCAACAATCGTTGCCGATATTGAGTGTAACTGGTCTGTAGAAACTCTTATGAACAAGCTTGCGCCTACACTTCAGGCAAATACAGATGCAAATATGATTTTTACACCTAATGAAGATTTAATGCTCGGTGTACAGAGCGTATTAGAAGGAAAGGAATTATGGAAGAAATCAGATGAAGAAGGACATATTTATCTGGCAGCAGCAGGTGGCTGTGAAATAGGTCTTAATATGATTCAAGAAGGTTATCTGGATGCAACTGGATATGAAAATCTTCCGCAGGTATCTACAAATACGGTTGATGTTGCTGTAAAACTGGCACTGGGTGAGGAAGCAGACGATTTCTTTGTAAAATCAGAACCAATCACACAGGAAAATATTCAGCCATTGCTGGATGAAAATCATTTCTGGGTTTATGACTATGCAGAGCGGACAAAATAAGTTCTAAAACCTGACTGTGACTGCCGCAAAAGATTCGGGAATTTTTGGGGCAGTCACATCTAAAAGGGGGAATCTTTTATGAATATAAAAGAGTATTTTACAAAAAAAGAGAAAGCTTTTAGCAACAGAAAAGATAAAAATTTTCTGTTAACTAGCGTTATATTGGGTGTTCTATTTCTGGTGGCAATCGCTATTGCAAAACCTCAGTTTTATGCGTTTAGAAACTTGTCCAGTATTTTAATTCAAAGCAGTGCTGTTGCGATTATGGCAGCTGGTCAGATTTACGTTATGGTAAGTGGCGGTATTGATTTATCAATTCCTTCCGTTATGATGCTTTCTGGATGTATCGGAGCGTATACTATGCGCGAAACTGAAAATATAATGCTTGGAGTATTGGCTATTATGATGATAGCAATTCTTTTAGGGTTGTTTAATGGATTTTCTGTGGCAAAAATTGGAATTAATCCATTTGTAGCAACTATGATTACCATGATTTTTTCCAATGGTTTGTCGCTTCGAGTAACAAAATCAACCAGTATACCGGTTCTTCCAAAGTTTACTGAGCTATTTGGAAAATATTACGGACCGTTTCACGCAAATATCATAATGATGCTCGTCTGTTTGATTATCCTTCAATTTTTACTGACCAAAACAGCATTTGGAAGAAGCATTTATGCCATTGGAACAAATGAAAAAACAGCTCAGGCATGTGGCATTAAAACGGGAAAAATAAAAATACAAGTATTTTTGATTTCTGGAATTATGGCAGGACTTGCTGCGATTGCTTTGACGGCACGAATTTCGTCATCTTCTCTTTCTCTTGCATCTGATGGTACATCATTAGATGTAATTGCGGCGGCAATTGTAGGCGGCGCAAGTATTAAAGGTGGTGTAGGAACAGTACTTGGTGCGTTGATAGGGGCTTTTATTATTAATGGTCTTTCTAATCTCTTGGTATTATTTGGTATTGATTATTATACGATTCAGATTATTAAGGGCGCAGTCTTTATTTTTATTACCTGGTTTGACACCATTCGTGCAAATGCAAGGAGGGTATAAAGATGGAAAAAAGAATGTACTTTGAAGCAAGAAATTTACATAAATACTATCCAGGTGTTCATGCATTGAATAATGTAACGATTGTTGCAGATAAGGGAGAAGTACTGGGAATTATTGGAATTAACGGTGCTGGGAAATCTACTTTTATGAACGCATTGGCTGGGGAAATCTGTATTGATAAAGGAACATATTATATCGATGGAAAAGAAACAATAATCAGGAATCAGAACGACTCAGGAAAATGTCGTATTGCATTAATACATCAAGAAGCAGTTGTTTTTAAGGACATGACAGTGGCTGAGAATATATTTATTTATAATTTAAACAAATATACAAAGGCTGGACGTATACAATATAAGAGATTATTTGAGGATGCATCAAAGTATCTTTCAATGATTGGTGCTGATATTGATCCAAAAGAAATTGTAAAAAACATTACAATTGGTGAAAAACAAATGATCGAAATTGCGAGAGCTCTTGTTAGAGATGCAGAAATTGTATTATTTGATGAACCGACTTCATCATTGTCACTAGACGAAAAAGAGAATCTGTTTCGCATTATTGGAGAATTAAAGCAGAAAAATAAAATTGTAATGTATATTACACATTTTATTGATGAAATAATGAGAATCTGCGATAGAACAGTTGTTATGCGTGATGGGTGTGTGACAGGTGAATTTTTGAACGAAGATGTCACAACAAAAGAACTTGTTACAGGTATTGCAGGGCAGGAAGTAGAGACAATTGTGAATGCAACAGATAAAAGGGATAAAGAAATTGTTCTGAAAGTTGAGAATCTTAATTGTTATCCGGTCGTGAGAAATGTAAATTTCGCAGTAAAAAAAGGTGAAATATTGGGACTTTGGGGGCTTTTGGGTTCTGGAAGAACAGAAATTGTAAGAAATATTCTGGCTTTGGATAAACCAGATTCCGGAATTGTCTATAAGCGTAATAACAAAGGGATTTTGGAAAAAATTAGTGGTCATAAGCTTTTGGAAGAGTGTGCATATGTTACAGAAGACAGACATTTGGATGGACTGTTTATGCAAATGCCGATTTGGAAAAATATCTCTATGGCAAATTTGAAGAAGTTTGAGCATTTTATAATGGACGAGCAGAAAGAACGAGATTATGCACTTCAAATGATCAATGAAATGCAGATAAAAGCGTCTGATGAAAATGTGCTTGTAGAGACTCTCAGTGGTGGAAATCAGCAAAAAGTGGTTATGGCAAGATCAATTGGTAAAAATCCAGATATTTTCTTTATTGATGAGCCGACAAGGGGTGTAGATATTAATGCTAAATCTTTTATTCATAAGAAAATTGTAGAACTGGCAGAATGTGGATGTGCCATTGTTATGATATCTTCAGAACTGGAAGAAAATCTTAACTTGTGCGATAGAGTGTTAATTGTAAGAAACGGTGAAATTGTTGCTGAAGTTGCAAAGAAGGATATTAGCAAACAAAAGCTGATGGATCTTTGTCAGGGTATACGAGAGGAGGTCAAGTATGAATAGGGAAGTAAAAATAAAGAATATGAAATTGGCTGCCCTCAACAATGCGGTATATATTTTTGGAATATTGATTATCGCTGTATTTTCTGTAATGTCTCCATACTTTTTCACAGTCACAAATGCGACTTCAATTTTGCGAGCATCTACATTGATGCTGTCTATTGGTATTGGTATGACTTTCGCATTAATTGTTGGCGAGCTGGATTTATCAGTGGGAGCAAACTGTCGTTTTTCAGCATCTGTATGTGCACTTTTGATGGTGAATTATAAATGGAATCCATACCTTTGCATGATCATGATGCCAATTCTTGGAGGATTAGTTGGATTAGTAAATGGAATTTTGGTTACAAGAGTAAAGTTAAATGCTTGGTTAGTGACTCTTTCTATGAAATTGGCATTAGTTGGAATTGTAGTGAAACTGACTAATACAGTTGCGATTAATATGCCTCAGGAGGTGCTACAGTTCCGTAATTTTAAAATATTTGGTTTGTCCAGCTTTATAGTTTTTATTTTGGTTGTAATGTTGATTATGCAGTTTGTTTTAAAGTATACAACTTTCGGAAGAAAAATTGTTGCAGTTGGATCCAACCCAAATGCTGCATCAAAACTGGGACTTAGTGTAAAGAATTACAAACTTGCGGCATTTACAATCAGTGGGATTTTTGCAGGGCTGGGAGGTATGTTAATTTGTATAAATTTAGGAAGCGTTACCAGAGAATTGGGAGATGGATACGAATTTACTGCAGTGGCTGCGATTGTGCTTGGGGGTGTATCCCTTGCGGGTGGTGAAGGCAGCGTATTTCCTAAAGCCTTTATCGGTGTTCTTATTTTAACAATGATTGAAAATGGACTTACGATGATTGGAGCAGATATCTATGTCTTTCAGATTGCTAAAGCACTGATTATCTTTGTGATGATGTATATTGATTCTAAAAAAAATAAGATTTGAATGAGGGTTCTATGGAAAAAAAAGTATACGTTGGAAGCTATACGGGGCCAGAAAAGGGAAAAGGAATTTATTATTGTCTTCTGGACACAGAAACGGGAGCACTGAGACGTATTTCTGTAGAAGAACAGTGCGAAAATCCCAATTTTATTGCAGTGAACTGGAAGAAAAAAATTCTTTGTGCGTTAAATGAAAGTGACAAAGGAATCTGGCTAAGTTCTTATGAAATACAGGATGATGGGTTTCTTTGTTATTTGGATCAGAAAGATATTTCAGGACGTGGTCCATGTCATATTTGTATGGATTCTGATGCCAGACGAGTATTCTTTGCTAATTATATAAGTGGAGATGTGGGTATGGTATTGTTAGATGAGACGGGACATTTTGAGGAAGAAGAGTATATTACTTCACACTCTGGAAAGAGTGTTCATGCAAGACAAACTGAACCTCATCCTCATGGGGTGCATCTTTCGCCAGATGAAGATTACCTTTTTGTACCGGATCTTGGAACCGATGAAGTTGTGATGTATGTGATTGAAAAGGACCAGCTTCGAAAGAGAATGTCAAAAAAGGTGTTGCCGGGAGATGGACCAAGGCATTTGGTATTCCATCCAAATGGGAAATGGGTGTACCTGATTTGTGAGATTACAAATGTAGTGTATGTATATTTGTATTCAGAAGAGAACGGTCTGGAAGAAATTCAGAGAATCTCACTTCTTTCAAAAGATATGAAAAATGAATATATTGCAGGAGAGATTGCTGTAACTTCAAATGGAAAATATCTTTTGGCAGGAACTCGCACCTGGGGAGCAGCCAAAGAGGAACAGGGGTTTTTAACAATATTTGAGATTGACAAAAATGGTTTGTTGGTGCTGAAGAAAGTGGTGAAGTCAGGTGGGTGCCATCCTCGTATGTTTAGTATAACATCAGATGGAAGTTATGTGTTGATAGCAAATCAGTATTCTGGAGATGTAATTAGTTTTCGATTTAGTCAAGAAACTGGTGAAATTAAAAAAAGTGATAAATGTGCTATACCTGAGGCAACTTGCGTATGGTGCGAATAAGAAAAGGAGAAAATGAATGAGTAAAAAATTAGCAATTACTGGTGGAAGTCGTGGAATCGGCCGTGGCATTGTAAGACGAATGGCAAAAGAAGGTTATGATATTGCTTTTACCTACAGTTCTGAGAGAGGAAAAGCACAGGCAGAAGCATTAGTGGAGGAAGTAACGGAAAAATATGCGGTAAAGTGCTTTATGCATCAGTTTGCATTGAATGAAAAAGGAACAGCAGAAGAATTTGTAAGGACGGCTTATGATGAACTGGGTGGTTTGGATCTTCTGATATGTAATGCTGGACAGTCTTTGGTAAATAGCATTTATGAAATGGATGAAAAAACAATTGATTTTTTAATTAATTTGGATTTTCGTTCTTATCTTATGGCAGCCAGAGAAGCTGGAAGAATTATGGGAGAAAATAATATTAAAGGAAATATTATTTTTATCTCTTCTTGCAGAGGAATCCGTGCATTCCCATATGATGAATTATATGGTGGATTAAAGGCCGGGCTTATCCGCGCAATTCAGACCTTTGCATTGGATCTGGCACCTTATGGAATTCGTGCAAATTGTGTTTCACCAGGACCTATTCGTGTGAGAACCAGTGAGGAAATGCGGGAAGAGGGTGTTTGTGAGCAGGAGATTGAAGATTTAGATAATCTTTGGAAACAGTTGCCATTAGAGCGGATGGGAACACCAGAAGATATTGCGAATGCCGTCGCTTTTTTGGCAAGTGATCAAGCATCTTATATAACGGGGGCAAATTTGGTTGTAGATGGAGCTGCATCACTTCCTGGAATTCCAGAGAATCGTCCTAAAGAAGATGAAGAGTTTAAGACTTGGTGTAATTTTAAACGAAGATGGAGGGTATAACACTATGAAAATGATAAAGGCCAATAGGGACAGAGACTTAATCGCCCAGACGATTTTTAAATGTGGTGAATTTGCCTATGAATTGGATAAAGACTTTTTGACACTTCCAGATTTTTTAAGATATACGCCAATTTGTACTGGATGTTGTGATGAAAATGACAATATTTATCTTGCTACCAGAGATAGAGAGAGACCAATTGTTGTAGTAGATTCAAATGGAAATTATATAAGAGATTTTGGGAAAAATCTGTTTCAGTTTATTCATTCTGTGTTTGTGACAAATCATGGCACACTTCTCTGTGCTGATTCCAATACGCATGTGATTCGTGAACTTACAACAGATGGAGAGTTAATTCGGGATTTTGGAAATTATAATAAACCTAGTGATAGCGGTTATGATGCAGGCATTTGGAGAGATATGCATAGAATGGGAAATATGATTCCTATGAATTTACCATTCCAAAAAGACTGGTGTTTTATCGAAAGTATTAAAACTATTAAGCGCGCAGCACCTCCTTTTAATCGACCAACCTGTGCAGTAGAAACATCTAAAGGCGATATTTTTGTAAGTGATGGTTATGCAAATTGTGCTTTACATAAATTTTCCAATGATGGAAGTCTACTCAATACTTGGGGAGAACCTGGAATGGGACCTGGTAAATTTTTCGTTATGCACAGTCTGTGGTTGGATAAAAAAGACCGTATTTGGGTTGCTGATCGAGAAGGAAACAGTATTCAGGTATTTACAGATGATGGGGAACTGATTGCATATTGCTCAGAAGGATTATATCAACCGTCGGAGATATGGGCAGATGATCAGTATATTTATGTAGGTGAGCGTGGAGGAATTACTATTTTCGATTATGATGTAAATGTAGTGGCACAGCTTGGCTTTTATATGTCCTCCCTAATGACCCATGGATTCTGTGGAGATTCGAAAGGAAATCTTTACATAATGACGTTAAGTGATGCGCTTCCGTACTCACTCTTAAAACTTAAACGCCTATAAAGGAGAAAAATAACATGCTGATTAATATAAATGGTAAAGATATTGGCAAAGAATTGCCGGCAATAAATGTAATAAACCCTTTTAATGGAGAATGTATAGATACCGTTCCAGATGTGCCAGTGGAATTGATGGATGAGGCTGTGAAAGCTGCTCAGGAAGGGCTTAAAATATGGGGCGGACTTTCTCAAGCAAACAGAAATGCAGTTATTTATAAATATATCCAGCTTTATGAATCCAGACGACATGAAATCTCAGAATTGTTAGCGGCAGAAACTGGAAAGACATTAAGAGAAGCAGAAGACGAGATTGATGTGTGTACAAAAGTAACTCGAGGATATTGTGAAATGGCGGCGCATTTATATGGAAATTGTATTCCGGGTGGAAGCACCAATGGAAACGAAGAAAAGGATATTATTTTTACTAGGAGAGAACCGCTTGGAGTAATGGTGATTATTATTCCTTTTAATTATCCAGTTGATTTATATTCACAAAAAGTGATGTCTGCATTAGTGGCAGGAAACTCTGTGATTATCAAACCACCGTCATATAATCCATTGGCAATTATTCGAATGACGCAGATTCTTTATGAAGCTGGAGTTCCTAAATGTGCTGTACAGGTCGTGACGGGAAAGGGAAGAGTGGTTGGCAATTATCTTTGTGGACACCATGGAATCAATGCAATTTCTATGACCGGAAGTACAGAAGTTGGAATTAGCATTTATAAAAAAGCAGCAGACAATTTAACCAGAGTATTCTTAGAACTTGGAGGGAACGATTCGTTTATTGTTTTGGAAGATGCAGATCTTGAACTGGCAGTAAATGAGGCTGTAGGAAGTCGAATGGGAAATGCAGGGCAGATATGCTGCGCTAGCAAACGGTTTTTGATTCATGAAACATTGAAAGATGAATTCGTTAAAAAGTTGAAGGACAAAATCAATGGAATGAAAATCGGAGATCCTATGGATCCACAAACACAAGTAGGATGTCTTATCAGTGAGGATGCAGCAGAACAGGTAGAAAAACAGGTAGAGCATTGCATTGCACAGGGTGCAATTTGCGTGACAGGAGGAAAAAGATTTGGTAGGGCATTCTTTGAACCAACAATTTTGGATTGTGTAACGGCTGAAATGGATGTCGCAAAAGATATGGAAATTTTTGGACCGGTATTTCCAATTATAACAATTCATTCTGAAGAAGAAGCCATAGAAATAGCAAATCAGTCCTGTTATGGTTTATCAGGGGCAATCTTTAGCAGGAATGTAGGAAGAGCAATTTCCATTGCGTCCAGGCTGGAAACTGCCGGAAATGTAATCAATGGAGGCAGTGCATATAGAATACCGGATTTGGCATTTGGTGGATATAAAAAGAGTGGTATTGGACGAGAAGGAATTTCCAGAACATTGGAAGAATTAACCCAGGAAAAAAATTATATTTTGAAGGGAGTTTTTTAGGAGTATGGAAATGAAGGGAATTTATGCAGCAATGGTTACTGCTTTTCAGGAAGATGGTTCTTTGGACGAAAAAGGAATCAGGGAAATAGTTAGACATAATATAGATCATTGTGGTGTAAAAGGGCTATTCGTGGGCGGTACAATGGGTGAACGATATAAAATGTCAACGGCAGCGATGAAAGAATTATATCACATTGTGGCAGATGAAACTGCAGGAAAAGTTGATCTGGTTGCTAATATTTCTGCACTTGCTTTTGAAGAAGTTCTTGAGTTGGGAGCTTGTGCAAAAGAAGAAGGTTATTCCAGGGTAGCTATGATCGCACCGATTTTCCATGGATACAACAGTGAGGAAATTGTGGATTATTATATTTATATAGCGGATAACATTTCTATTCCGCTGATGATTTATGTAATTCCTTCTTTTTCAAAGGTGGACTTTACGGAGAGTATGTTGGTGCGGCTTTTGAAGCATCCTAATATTGTGGGATTGAAGTTTACCCACAATGATTATTATCTTCTTGACAGGGTGAGAGTAAAATGCCCGGATGCTATTCTTTTTACAGGCTTTGACGATATATTGTACCATGCTCTTTTAATGGGAACAGATGGAGCAATAGGAGGTACTTTTAATCTTACTGGACGGTTGGCAAAAAAACTTTATGATGCGGTACAAGATAAAGATTATAAAACTGCTTTGAAGTATCAGAGAAATATCAATGATGTAGAGGATATGCTGAATGCCACTGGTCTTTTCCCTACACTTAAGGCTGCATTACAAATAATGGGTGTTCAGTGCGGTGAATTAAAAAAACCTAATGCATTAATCACGGAAGCACAGAGAGAACAGGGAAGAAAGATTGTGGAATATTTGGAGAGAATAGGAGGATAAGTTTGTATATCATTCAAAATGAATATCTGGAACTGATTGTTTCAGAAATAGGAGCAGAAATCTGTTCCTTACGGAATAAAATGGATGATTTGCAATATATATGGCAAGGGGATCCTAAATATTGGTCAGATCATTCACCGCTTTTATTTCCTGCTATTGGTGACTGGAAAGATAACAAATATGTTATAGACGGAAAAGAATATGAAATGCCATGTCATGGATTTGGAAGGTTAGAAAAGTTTGAAATTCATTGTAAGGATACAGAAATGATATGTACGTTGCATTCAAACAAAGAAATACAGACAATATATCCTTTTGATTTTTCACTAACAATAGTATATAGCCTTGATCGAAATATTCTTCATGTGGAACAATTTATAAACAATGAATCGGAAAAAGAAATGCCATATTCTATTGGAGAACATATAGGTTTTTGTGTTCCGCTTTATAAAGGAGAGGTTTATGAAGATTATTATTTAGAGTTTGAGAAGGAAGAAACGGCCAATAGATATCCATTGTTGAATGGAAGAACAATAGGAAAACCTGTACCATGCCTTATGCAGACAAAGAAAATCCCGTTACATTCAGAGATGTTTGTAAATGGAGCATGGAACTTTAAGGGGCTTTCTTCTCAGCGTGTTTGTTTAGCTAGTGAAAAAAATCAGCATAAAATTATAATTGACTTTCCTGGATTCAGCCATTTTTCTATTTGGTCGGTGCCTAATGCTTCTTATATATGCATTGAACCGTGTAACGGAATAGCAGCATCAGAGGAAGAAGGCTATGATCCGTATCAGAAAAAAGGTATTCATGTTTTGAAGCCGGGACATTCGGAGATCGTGACATACAGTGTTACACTTCTTTCACCAAAAGTTGATGCATTTTTGGAAAATGAGGAAAAAAAATCAATTTTATCAAAACGCATTTCTGTACGAAAATTTAGAAAGAAGGTGGTGACCAAGGAAAAAATCATGCGTATTCTGAAATATGCAACGGCATCTCCTAGTGCAGGAAATTCTAGAGAATGGGAATTTATTGTAATTACAGAAGATGCAGCAAAAGAAAAAATTTCACAGATGAGTCCATATGCGGTTCCAGCAAAAAATGCATCTGTACTGATTATTCCATGTCTTAGGAAGGAAAAAGAATGGACAGATAAGCAGGGAAACAGCTGGTGGGTGCAGAACATGGCAATTTGCTCTTATGGAGTATTGCTTGCGGCAAAGGAAGAGGATCTTGATGGTGTATGGCTTGGTTTTTATCCGGATGAAATGCGAGTGAAATTATTAGCTGAGTATTTAAAATGTGAAAATGTGCTACTTCCATTTTCAGTAATTGCATTAGGATATAGAGATGGAGAAGCTTTAGAGAAGGATCGTTATGATTCAGACATTGTTCATTTTTTTTCAGTTAGTGAAAAACATTGCAGCAGTTGATTAAGATATTAAATTGCGATTGCCAGTAAGTGCGGAATAATTCCATGTTTTATTGAAATAATTGGGTTGTGAAACAATACTGAGCAGTTTTAATAGTTCTATGAACAATTAAGGTAATTTTAGATTATGCTAAAAAGGGTGATGTATATATTGTTATAATTGTAGTAAATCAGATAGTGTAAGGTGATATAACGGCTACAAACTCAGCAAATATGGGTTTTGGTAGCCGTTTTTCTTCTTTAAGGGACTTAGTTCTGGGAATGGATTTTCTGTTAATAGTGATGAGAGTAAATAACTGTGAATATTCCAGTATCGGTGTCCATGCAGTCCGGTGATAAGGAAACCGATTGGCAATTATGAAAAATACAAGAAATCTCACAAATGTAAAGCCGGCTTATGCCCCGCAAAGCGGCTCTGGGCTTGACATTCGTTCGATTTCTTATGGGGTTTAATCAAGCCAATCAATGATGGTTTCCGCTCCGGAATACCGGTTTCCATGTTACCGGAATCAAGGTTTCTTGAGACAAGAATATCCAAACTGGAATTATGATCTGTTTCTATGGCAGACACCTGCTGTATTTGAAACGGAAGATTTTAGAGGCGGTGCAACCAAAATATTGTCAGAAGTTCTGAAGTTATTAAAATAAAAAAAATCTGAGTGTCTTGAAAAGACTCAGACTTTTTAAGAAAACAGGGGATGAGAGAATCGAACTCCCACCAAAGGTTTTGGAGACCCCTATCATACCATTTGACCAATCCCCTATGTTTTGCTTCTGTTGCAATTATACATACAAAAGGAACAGTTGTCAAGGCAAAATTAATAAAATTTGTACGAAAACAATTATGAAACGGAGATGGAGGGATTTGAACCCTCGCACCGGTTACCCGGCCTACCGCATTTCGAGTGCGGACCCTTCAGCCACTTGGGTACATCTCCATGACATTCTCCATTATATCGGGGGATTGGATAAAGGTCAATCTTTTTTTTATTGACGTAAAAAGAATAGTGTAATAATATGAAAGGAAAGCAAAATACGAGGAGACCAGTTATGAGTGACAAAAAGACATCCATAGAGAATGCAGTAGAACGTCTGACTGCCAATTACCGTAAGGAAGAGCTGTTTCTGACAAAGAGCGGAAGACATCTGCCAGTCCGTGCAGCGATTATTAATATTGTGAAAGAAATGAGATCAGTTATTTTTCCGGGATATTTCGATATTGATTCGGGAGCAGCTGTTTTTCCGGAACATTATACCGGATATCTGCTCAATGACCTGTTTGACCGTATGCAGGCACAGATCGAGACGGCTTTTCTGTATATTGGCGAGGATATGCCCAGTGCATGCGGCAAGGCAGCACAGATAACCTCCAGATTTTTTGAGCAGCTTCCGGAAGTGCAGGAGATGCTGCTGAAAGATGTGCAGGCTGGTTTTGATGGTGACCCGGCTGCGAAGAGTAAAGAGGAGATTATTTTCTCCTATCCGGGATTTCTGGCAATTTATGTGTATCGTCTGGCACACATCCTTTATCTGGAGGAGGTTCCGTTTATTCCAAGGATTATGACAGAGTATGCTCATGACCACACAGGAATCGATATTAACCCAGGTGCTACGATTGGGGAATATTTCTTTATTGACCATGGCACTGGCGTAGTAATCGGTGAAACGACTACTATTGGGAATAATGTGAAGCTGTATCAGGGAGTTACCCTTGGCGCGCTTTCTACAAGAAAAGGACAGCAGCTTTCTGGTGTGAAGCGTCATCCTACTATTGAAGATAATGTAACCATTTATTCCAATTCTTCTGTACTTGGTGGAGAAACTGTGATTGGGGAGAATACGATCATCGGCGGAAACACATTTATCACAGAATCGATTCCTGCAAACTCCAAGGTAAGTGCGAAGAGTCCAGAGCTGGTGATCAAGAAACCGCGTACACATGTGGAAGCTTCCAATGTCTGGGATTGGGAAAATTAACGGAATAAAGTGAAAATGGCAGTTAACAGAGCAGGCACGGTGGTGTTTTAGAAAATATCATTTCTGGAAAAACAGAAAGTCGTAGTGTGAATCTGGTAACATGCATCGCTTTGAATATGGTGAACCGTGTAACTGTTGACTGCTCCAGAGCATGTTTGAAAAATCATTCCCCAATCTGCACGCCCCACTTTGCGGTATATTTCGCCCGAATTCAGTTGTCGTAGCCCGCTATGGCTCTTTCATCCGGGCAAAATCTCCCACAAATTGTGACGTACATCTTGCAGAAAGCCTTTTTCAAACATGCTTTAACAGACAAGCAATATTGCATCAATCTTAGAAACAAAAGAAAAAATTAAAAAATTTCAAAAAAGTTGTTGACAAATATTCCAACATCAGATATACTAATCTTCGTTGTGACGGACAAGCACAAATGTGCGGGTGTAGTTCAATGGTAGAACACCAGCCTTCCAAGCTGGATACGTGGGTTCGATTCCCATCACCCGCTTATGCGATAGTGGCGTAGTTGGTAACGCGCGACCTTGCCAAGGTCGAGACCGCGGGTTCGAGCCCCGTCTATCGCTCTTCTGACAAATGTCAGGTAAACACATCTGAATATGATGTGCGGGTGTAGTTCAATGGTAGAACACCAGCCTTCCAAGCTGGATACGTGGGTTCGATTCCCATCACCCGCTTGTGCGATAGTGGCGTAGTTGGTAACGCGCGACCTTGCCAAGGTCGAGACCGCGGGTTCGAGCCCCGTCTATCGCTCTTTAAAAGCCAGGAATTAAGTTTCCTGGCTTTTTTTAACTTATGACGCATTATTTTCATTGGAGCAGAGCGTTCCATAGAAACTGAGCAGATACAGACCCGAAAGTCCGACCAGTGCGTAGATGATTCTGGAAATCCAGCTCATACTGCCAAAGATGAGAGCTACCAGGTTAAAGTTGAAGAACCCGATCAGTCCCCAGTTGACAGCGCCGATTATTGTAAGAGTCAGACAGAAACAATTTAAAAATTTATTTTCCATAAGTCACCATCCTTTCGTAACTATAGTGTTTCTTTTTATCGTGGAAATTATACGAAAAAGCCTGTATAAAATGTGGTAAAAGATGGAATTTTAGCAGCAAAAAACAGGGGGACTGTCTGAAACTGCAAAGAGAGACATAAAAATACGCGAAAGCCTTAAACGGAACTTTCGCGTATAAAAGATTTCATTGTGCTTCCCATATGGTGATGTGCTGGTTGCTTCTTTTACTGGAGATTTAATGTCTGTGCTGCTGTAATTCCAGTATCCAGACCAAATGCGTCTGAAGCATGCAAGGTAACCGGGCTCATATCATTAAGGGAAAAAGCCTGACATACATTTACCGTTTCTCCAGGCTGGATTTCTTTCATAAATGCATCAACAGCCTCATCACTGTTTGCCGGAATAGCTGCTTCAAGAGCCGCATCATTCTGATAAGCGGTAAGATTTACATCTACCATAGCACTGGAAGAACTTTCTCCGTTATTTGTGTAGTCGTAGTAGACGAGAAGACAGGGCTCACCGCCAAAGTCTGTGGAAACTACATTTCTGGTATAGTGGATAGAGAAACGCTGGTTGGAAAGATCAATGGTTCCAGCGGATGTGGCCGGCGTCTGGTCTGCAGAATCAGCTGGACCATCGGTTCCCTCCGCTGTGGAATCGGAAGCCGCCAGTGTCTGGCTGATCTCATCCTCTACACTTTTGAAATTGGCGGACATGATCTTTACTGTTTCATCATCAAGAGCTGTAACCTTCCATTGGCCGTTTACTTTGATCATAGGATAAACAATGTCTGTTTCACTGAATTTGTCTTCCAGGCTGGAGGCTTTTTCTATTAAAATAGCAGCAAGCTTGTCCTGGGTTTCCTGTTCTGTAAGACTTTCTCCGGAAAAGGCGCTGGAAACGATCTGACGAAGGAATTCGGTTACAGTTTCACGGTAGATGTCAGATCCGTCTACATAGCGGATCCGCGCAGTGACTTCTGCAGTGCCGTCTTGAAAACTGAAACGTGTCTTTGTGATCTTCCAGGTCATTTTGGCGTTGATGGATTTGAAGAAGCTTTCGTAGGTGGCGTTTCGCACATCTGCATTGTCAAGAGCGGAAAGATCGGCGCTCTGGAGCATACTTTCCATTGTGTCGAAATCAAGGCTCTGGATGCCGGTAAGATATTTATCCAATTCTTTGGCTGGCTGGCTGCGTTCGTAGAAATAGTAGCCAATGGCTGCGCCGGCGACAAGGATAAGAATAAGCAGAAGCAGAATGCGTCCGGCCTTTCCTTTTCTTTTTTTCTTCGGAACAGGGTGTTCATCTGGCATATTTAGTTGTTTTTCTTCCATGTTTCCTCCTTGTTAGGTTTAGAGCCTGTTTGAAAGATCATTCCCGCAATCTGCACGCCCCACTTGCGGTATATTTCGCCCGAATTCGGCCTACGTAGCCCACTACAGCGTCCTCATCCGGACAAAATCTTCCACAAATCGTGACGTACATCTTGCAGAAAGCCTTTTTCAAACATGCTCTGGTGATGTCTATGATATTATAATTTCATAAATTGACCGTCTGTAAAAATTTCACATATAAATCTGTGTGACATCTTTTTTATTATAGTATACTCTTGGAAGAGTGTCAAAGTATTTACAGAGTGTTACTGCTCACTTCGTTCACAGTAACGTGCTTCGCGATGCACAGAAAAACGAACCTTCTTGTGACAAGCACAAGAAGTAGTGTTTGCTGCGCAAACTTAATTCTCGGGTTTTCTGTGAACTTTGTTCACAAAAAACACCTCGCGGAACGTTACTAGTCAGGTCGCGAACAGTAACCAGTAACTTTACGGATACCGGGTATTTATGTTAAGATAATAAAAAAGAAGAAAGGCGGAAAAACTATGGGTGCAAAGTATGAAGCTTATATAGAATCAGAGGCGGATGGACTTGATATTTCCGTTCTGGCAGTGGTTCCGGATGAGACACCGTACAAAGGAATCCTGCAGCTTGTTCATGGGATGAGCGAATACAAGGAGCGCTATCTTCCCTTTATGGAATACATGGCTAAAAAAGGCTATGTATGCGTGATCCACGATCACCGTGGCCATGGGAAAAGTGTGCGGGCGCTGGATGACCTGGGATATATGTATGGCGGCGGCGCGGATGCGATCCTCAAGGACATTGAGGTGGTGAACCGGGAAATGCACCAGCAGCTTCCGGATCTGCCATTGATCTTATTCGGGCATAGTATGGGTTCGCTGGCCGTGCGCGCTTTTGCAAGAGATCATGATGACTGCATGGACATGCTGATCGTTTGTGGTTCTCCAAGCAAGAATGGGGCAAGATCTCTTGGAGAAGCAATTGCCCATATGGAAAGTGCTGTGTTTGGACCAGCTCACAAGAGTAAAGTTATCGAAACCCTTTCCTTTGCCGGAAATGTGATGCGCTTCCGCAAGGACAAAAACTGTACTTCCTGGATCTGTGCCAATAAGGCAGCAGCTCAGGAATACTCCGATTCTGAACTTTGTGGCTTTACGTTTACAGATGATGGCTATCTGGCACTTTTTGAGCTGATGAAGCGTGCTTACGATGTAAAGCACTGGCACTGCACCAGACCGAAAATGCCCGTGCTTTTTGTCAGTGGTTCTGATGATCCCTGTATGATCAACGTGCGTCATTTTGCAAAAGCAGTGCAGGATATGCGGCGCGCCGGTTATGTAGACGTGAAAGGCAAGCTGTATCCGGGAATGCGCCACGAAATTCTGAATGAGACAGACCGGAAGCGGGTTTATCATGACATTGCCTTCTATATAAAGAAAAAGGGTTTTTGAGAAAACACGTCCATTATGCATAATATGCTCTATTTTGCACATACTCACAGAAATACAGTGTGAAATGGAGAACTATATGAGAAAAAAAGGCTGGATTCTGCTGCTGGTTCTTCTGGGTGTGGCTTTTCTTATGAGCTGCGGCAAAGATACGGAGCCGGATGAAGCAAAAGGGGAACTGGTAAGAATTGAGAGAGAAGGATGCCAAGCTGGTATCCTTCTTTTTTGAATTGGAAAATAGATTGGTCCTGTACAGATTACAGGAATGATTTTTAAAACAGGCTCAAAAGTTTTTTTTAAACATGCTGTAGAGTTATGATAAACAATCTGCGCTTGTGAAACAAACAAATGTCTTTGTATAAAATACACAAAAAATATACCATAATAGCACTGAAAAATAGTACAAGCTTAAAAAATTGCACCGTCACCGTTCTAAAGTTTAAAATGTTACTTGAATAAAGCGAATTGAAATGCTATAATTTTTTTCATATATTATAAAAATGAACTCTGGTCAGAAATCAGTCTGATATGGGTGTGGCGTTTTTGACGGCATCGCTCATAAAGGAAACCGAAATAAATGTTTTCGACCGGAAAAAATAAGGAGGAAAAATGGGAAAGTATTTTGCAAAAAGACTTGGAATGGCGATTCTGACTATCTTTCTGGTAGCCTGTCTTACCTTCCTGCTGATGAATGCTGTACCTGGAAGCCCATGGCTCAGTGAAAAAACACCTTCTGAGACCACACTGGCTGCGCTGAATGCCAAATATGGACTGGATAAGCCGGTCTATGTACAGTTGTTTATGTATCTGAAAAATATTCTTCACGGTGACTTCGGTGTATCACTTAAGATGCAGAAGAACCGTGCAGTTCTTGACATTATCGTGGATATGTTCCCGGTATCTGCCAAGGTAGGTGCACTTGCACTTGCATGGGCGATTCTGGTGGGTGTACCTCTTGGCTGTCTTGCCGCATTTAAGAGAGGCAAGCTGACAGACAGCATTCTTCGTGTGATCTGTACACTTGGAATCTCCATGCCAAGCTTCGTTGTGGCATCTGTTCTTCTGGTAACCCTGACTGGAAACAATGCACTGAATCTGTTTCCGTCTATTTTTGATCCGTCGCAGGGATGGCGCGCCTATGTACTGCCATGCTTTGCCCTGGGCTTTTACCCAATGTGCTATACAGCACGTCAGACACGTTCTGCCATGCTGGATTCCTTAAGCCAGGAGTACATTAAGACAGCCCGCGCCAAAGGTCTGAAGAACAAAAAGATTATTTTCAAGCATGCTCTTAGAAATGCACTGATTCCGGTTATTACATACTTAGGACCGCAGGTGGCCTTTACTCTTTGTGGTGGTTTTGTTGTAGAGAGCGTATTCTCAATTCCAGGACTTGGACGTTACTTCGTACAGTCCATCCAGAACCGTGATTATCCGGTTATTATGGGAACTACCATTTTCCTGGCAGCATTTATTATTCTGATGAACCTGGTTGTAGACCTCCTTTATAAGGTTGCTGACCCGAGAATCAGCCTTGCGAAAGGAGGAGAATGATCGTGGCAGAAGATAAGAAGATTAAGAAATGTCCGGTGAGTCTTCAGCCGGATATTGAGAACCTCCTTCAGGATTTAAGTCCGGATGATTTTGCATCTGCGTCCAGACAGGAGAAGGATGATTTTATTCAGGACCGCCAGAGTGTTTCCTACTGGAAAGATGCCTGGAGAAGATTAAAGAAAAATGTGGTGGCTATGGTTGCACTTGGTGTGATCGTATTCCTGTTTTTATTTGCCTTTGTGGGCCCGCTTCTGATCCCATATGGTTATGACGAGTTTAACAAAGGTGCTGAGAACCTTTATCCCTATCACTACACACTGGAGGACACCCAGCGTGTGAACGACGAGATCGCTTCCAGAACCCAGTCCGATGTAGTGGATGTAGATGAAATGATCGCCCAGGCGAAAGCAGAAGCTGAGAAAAAGGGCGAGAAATTTACAAAGAAAGATGAAGCAGTTATCCGTGCAAAAGCAAAAGTCGCTGCAAAACCTTCAGAAGATTCTTCTGAGGAGCAGAGCGTAGATGAGGATTCCATCCGCAAGGAGCTTGGAATCAAGAAGCATATTTTCGGTTATTCCCAGGCAGAGCTTGAGCGCAAGGCAAATGGGGAAAAAGTATTCCCTCATGTATTTGGTACTGACATGTATGGCCGTGATATTCTGGTCCGTGTTATGTATGGTGCCCGTGTTTCCATGTCTGTCGGCGTATTCGCAGCTATCCTGGTACTGGTGATCGGCGCCCTTTATGGTGCTATTTCCGGTTACTGTGGCGGCAAGGTGGACGCAGTGATGCAGCGTATTGTTGAACTTATTTATGCAGTTCCGGAGATGCTGGTTGTCCTTTTGATCGCAACTGCACTGAAACCAATCCTTACTGACTATGTGAATTCATCAGGAACCAGTCCTATGAAATCCTTTGTCAATGTACTTGGACCGAACCTGATCTCCATGTTTATTGCATTTGGTCTGTTATACTGGGTTACCATGAGTCGTATTATCCGTGGCCAGGTACTTCAGCTGAAACAGCAGGAATATGTAACCGCAGCAAGAGCTCTTGGTGCATCTGGCGGCAGAATCATCCGCCGTCATCTGCTTCCAAACTGTATCGGACAGATCGTTGTTACTACCTGCCTGCAGATACCGTCTGCAATTTTCCTGGAATCCTTCTTATCCTACCTTGGAGTTGGTGTTTCTGCACCTCTTCCAAGCCTTGGATCCATGGCAACAGACGCACTTAGCGGTATGTACACTTATACTTACAGACTGATCGTACCTTCCGTGATCCTGAGCATTATGATCCTTGCATTCAACCTGTTTGGCGATGGACTTCGCGATGCTCTTGATCCGAAGCTGAAGAAATAAGAGAGGAGGAGAACAATGTCTGAACAGAAAAATAAATTGCTGGAAGTAAAAGACCTGAAAGTCTCCTTCTTTACCCCGGCCGGCGAGGTAAAAGCCGTTGGCGGTATCTCCTATGACCTTGATTATGGCGAAGTTATGGGAGTTGTTGGAGAATCTGGTTCTGGAAAGAGCCAGGAGGCATATTCTATTATGGGGCTTCTTCAGTCCCCAGGTAAAGTTATCGGAGGCTCCATTACCTTCGAGGGAAAAGATGTCCTTTCTTTTTCCAAGGAAGAGATGACTGCGTTCCGCGGAAACAAAGTAGCTATGATTTTCCAGAATCCCATGACCTGTCTGAATCCGGTTTACACCATCGGAAATCAGCTTGTGGAAGCTCTTCGTGCCCATGATAAGAAAATCAGCAAAGAAGAAGCCCAGAAACGTGCCATGGAAATGATGGAACTGGTTGGAATCAATAATGTGGAGAAGCGTATGAAGCAGTATCCACACGAGTTTTCCGGCGGTATGCGACAGCGTGTCATGATCGCTATGGGACTGATCTGCCATCCGCAGCTTCTGATCGCAGATGAGCCGACCACAGCCCTTGATGTTACCATTCAGGCACAGATCCTTGACTTGATGAAGGATCTTCAGAAAAAGACCGGAATGGGAATCATTTTCATCACACACAACCTTGGTGTTGTGGCAGATATCTGTGACAAGGTATCCGTTATGTATGCAGGTAAAATTGTGGAGCAGGGACCTGTAGATGACATTTTCTACGAGCCTGCACATCCATATACAAAGGGTCTTCTTCGTTCCATGCCCCGTGTTGATGCCGAGAGCTATGAAAGACTGATCCCAATCGAGGGAACCCCGGTTGATATGCTGAATCCGCCGGAAGGATGTCCGTTTGCTCCACGTTGTGAGCATTGCATGAAGATCTGTCTGAAGAAAATGCCTCCTTACGTGGAAGTGGGCGAGAAACATCGTTCCGCCTGCTGGCTTCGGGTTCAGGAGCTTATGAACAAGGAGGAGAAATAAATGGCAGAAGAAAAGAAGCTTCTTGAAATTGAGAATTTACGAAAATATTTTCCGGTAAATGGCATAAAAGGTCCGGGGGTACAGGCTGTACAGGATGTTTCCCTTTATATCAAAAAAGGTGAAACACTCGGTCTTGTAGGAGAGTCCGGATGTGGAAAGACCACACTGGGAAGAACGATTCTTCGCCTTTATGAGCCAACCGGAGGAAAGATTATTTATGATGGCGAAACCATTTACGACAATCCTCTGGATAAAGACGGCAAACCTCTTGGAAAAGCCAAAGCTGCCAAAATGCTTCCCTACAGAAGAAAAATGCAGATCATTTTCCAGGATCCGTCCGCTTCCCTGGATCCTCGAATGACAGTTGGTGAGATCATTGGAGAGGCCATTGATATCCACAAGCTTGCAGCGAGTAAGAAAGACCGCGCTGACATGATCAAAGAGCTGCTGGCGCAGGTTGGATTAAATACAGAGCATGCAAACCGTTATCCACATGAGTTTTCCGGCGGTCAGCAGCAGCGTGTTGGTATTGCCCGCGCCCTTGCAGTAAAACCGGAGTTCATCGTCTGTGACGAGCCGATTTCCGCATTGGATGTTTCTATCCAGTCACAGGTGGTAAACATGCTGGAGGACATGCAGGAGCAGATGGGTCTGACTTATCTGTTCATTGCCCATGATCTTTCCGTTGTCCGTCATATTTCCAACAGAATCGGTGTTATGTATCTTGGCTCTCTTGTTGAGTTGGGCGAGAGCTATGAGCTGAACAGACATCCGATCCATCCATATACACAGACCCTGCTTTCCGCAGTTCCGGTTCCGGATCCAAAGCTGAGCCGGACAAGAAAGCGTATTATTCTGGAAGGAGACGTGCCAAGTCCTATGAATCCGCCAAGCGGATGCCGTTTCCACACCAGATGTCCATATGCCACTGAAAAGTGCAGCCAGGTAACTCCTGTGTTCAGAGAGCATGAGCCGGGCCACTGGGCAGCCTGCCATTTGCTGGACAAATAAAGGAAGTTTAGGTATTTCGTTCTTCTTCACGGAAGAGCTGATGAATACAAGCGTCGATTCTCATCTCTCATGCGGCGCAAAAAAGCATAAAGGAGGAAATGTAATGAGAAGAAAATTTATGTCTATGGCACTGACTGCAGCTATGGTATTAAGCATGGCAGCAACTCCTGTATTCGCCGAGGATACAGCATCTGACGAAGGATTCAACCTGAACCTTTGTATCGCATCTGAACCACAGACAATTGACCCTGCACTGAACTCTGCAGTTGATGGAGCTATCATGTGCAACCATATGTTCGAAGGTCTGGCTAAATGGGTAAATGATGGTGAAGGAAATGCTGTCACAGCTCCTGGACAGGCTGAGTCCTGGGAAAAGGCCGAGAACGAAGATGGTACAGTTACTTACACTGTTAAACTTCGTGACGGAATCAAATGGTCTGATGGACAGGCTGTAACAGCTGGTGACTTCGTTTATGCATGGCAGCGTCTAGCAAATCCTGAGACAGCAGCAGATTACTGCTACATGATCGACATGGTAAAAGGATATGACGCAGTTGCTGACGGAAGTGCGGATCCAAGCACTCTTGGAATTACAGCAGTTGATGATCAGACTCTTCAGATCGATCTTACCTATGACTGCCCGTATTTCGAAGAAATCATGGCATTCCCGGCAACCTTCCCGGTTCGTCAGGATATGGTAGAGAGCAGTGACAACTGGACATTTGATCCAAGCACATACATTGGCAATGGACCATACAAAATGACAGAGTGGTCTCACAATGCTTACATCTCCATGGAGAAAAACGAGAACTACTATGACTATGAGAATCTTGGACCGGATACTATCAAGTTTACACTTCTTGATGACAACAACGCAATGCTCAAAGGTTACAACAACGGAGAGCTTGATTTCATCGAGAACCTTCCTGTAGACGAGATCCCGACCTACCTTGCTTCTGGCGAGCTTGAGATTGGTGACTATCTTGGAACCTACTATGTATGCTTCAACACAGAGGACGAAGTTTTCTCTGACCCTAACATCCGTAAAGCGTTCTCACTTGTAATCGACCGTAACTACATCGTAGAGAACGTTTCTCAGGCTGGTGAGGTTCCGGCTGACGGATATGTACCGAACGGTGTAAATGATGCAGCTGGTGCTGGTAGTGATGACTTCCGTACAGTAGGCGGTTCTTACTACAGCATTTCCGATGAGGATTATGAGGCTAACTGCGAAGAGGCCCGTCAGCTTCTTGCAGACGCTGGTTATCCGAACGGCGAAGGCTTCCCGACTGTAGAGTATCTGTACAACACAGCTGATAACCACAAGAAGATCGGTGAGGCTCTTCAGAACATGTGGCAGACAGAGCTTGGTGTAACTGTTAACTTGAACAACCAGGATTGGAACGTATTCCTTCAGAACAGAAAAGATGGTAACTTCCAGATCGCCCGTAACGGCTGGATCGCAGACTACAACGATCCTTGCTCATTCCTGGATATGTGGTACACAGACGGCGGTAACAACGACGCTCAGTACTCTAACCCAGACTATGATGCAGCTATCGATGCAGCAAAAGCTACTTCTGATCCGGAAGAGCGTATGAAAGCATTCCACGAAGCTGAGGATATCCTCATTGGACAGGACAGCGTACTTGCTCCGATCTACTTCTATACACAGCCATATATGCTCAATCCAGACATTGACGGCATGTACTACACACCACTTGGATACTTCTTCTTCGGTTATACAAGTAAGAAATAATCAAGTCAAAAGAATATAAGTCTTTTGGTATTACTTAAATGTGATGCAGAAGAAAATGACAGGCATTCGGAATTTTTCCGGGTGCCTGTTTTTTTGAGCAGCAACGAAAGCAGGATAAAATTTGCGAAGCTGTTTTATTCTGTTGACCGATTATGCATGATAGCGGTATAATAAGCAGATAATGGTTATTGAACCAGACAGGAGGAACATATGATGAGAGCCAGCGGTATTTTATTGCCTATATCCAGTATCCCTTCCAACTATGGAATCGGATGTTTTTCTAAAGAAGCTTACGCTTTTGTAGATCAGCTTGCAGAAGCGGGTCAGAAATACTGGCAGATCCTGCCACTTGGACCTACCGGATACGGGGATTCCCCTTACCAGTCTTTTTCCACATTTGCAGGAAATCCTTATTTCATTGATTTGGAGGAATTGATCCAGAGAGACCTTCTCACAGCAGCAGAATGTGCAGAATGTGACTGGGGCGGCAGCAAAAGCTATGTGGACTATGAGAAGGTTTATCTTTCCAGATTTTCCCTTCTTCGGAAGGCTTACAGACGTTTTTACCAGATGGATGGGAAAGAAAAGGAGCTTCAGCTGATCCGTGAGGAGATGGAAGCCTTTGAGAAAGAGCAGGGCTTCTGGCTTGCAGATTATTGTCTTTATATGGCAGTAAAGGACAGCCTGGAGGGAATTTCCTGGAATCAGTGGCCGGAGGACTTAAAGACACGTAAGCCGGAGGCGCTTGCTAAGGCAAGAGAGGAGCTGAAGGAGGATATCAGCTTCTATGCCTTTCAGCAGTTCTGGTTCTACCGCCAGTGGGGCCGGCTGAAGAAATATGCAAATGACAGAGGTATTAAGATCATCGGTGATCTTCCTATTTATGTGGCTTTTGATGGCGCAGATGCATGGGCGAACCCGGATCTGTTCCAGTTTGATGAGGAGGCTACACCGGCAGCAGTGGCAGGATGTCCTCCAGACGCTTTTTCCGCAACTGGTCAGCTGTGGGGAAATCCACTTTATAATTGGGAATATCATAAGAAAACAGGTTATAACTGGTGGATCCTTCGTATGACTCACTGTATGAAGCTGTACGACAAGGTCCGGATCGATCATTTCCGCGGTTTTGACGAGTACTGGTCAGTTCCCTATGGAGATGAGACCGCTGAGAATGGAAAGTGGGAAAAAGGTCCTGGAATAGAACTGTTCAAGGTCCTGGAGGAGAAAATTAAGGATCTGGATGTGATCGCAGAGGATCTGGGATTCCTTACAGACAGCGTCAGGGAGCTTCTGGCAGAATCCGGATATCCGGGTATGAAGGTGCTTCAGTTTGCCTTTGATGAAAGCGGCGAGAGCGTATATCTTCCTTTCCGATATGACAAAAACTGCATTGTATACACTGGAACCCACGACAATGAGACTACGAAGGGCTGGCTTGGGAACCTTACCCAGTCAAACAGAGCCTATGTGAACCAGTACACAGCCTGTGAGGAGAAAGACACAGATGAATGTGTATGGGGGCTTATCCGGGCGGCACAGTCCTCAGTAGCAGAAGTGTGCGTAGTACCTTTGCAGGATTATCTCTGTCTTGGAAATGAAGCGAGAATGAATACGCCTTCTACTTTGGGAGACAACTGGAAATGGCGTCTTACAAGAGGTCAGCTTACGGATGAGATCATTCACAGAATTAACGCCATGACCAGATTATACGGACGAATCCAGGAGAATAAGAAGTAAGATGAAGAGACTGATCAGATTTTTGAAGGGCTATGAGAAAGAAAGTTTTCTGGCTCCTTTGTTCAAAATGCTGGAGGCCACCTTTGAGCTGATCGTGCCTCTGGTTGTTGCCAGAATCATGGATATCGGCATTAAGAATCAGGACAATGTCTATATCTGGCACCAGTGTGTGATCATGGTACTGCTTGGAGTGATCGGCCTTGCATGTTCTCTGACTGCACAGTATTTTTCTGCAAAGGCAGCCATGGGATTCAGCACTGCCCTTCGCAAGGAGCTTTTTTCCCATATCAGCAGACTTTCTTACAGAGAACTGGATATGCTTGGAACTCCTACCCTTGTGACAAGGATCACCAATGATGTGAATCAGGCACAGACTGGTGTGAACATGGTGCTGCGTCTGTTCCTTCGTTCCCCTTTTATTGTTGTGGGTGCAGTGATCATGTCCTTTACCATTGATGTGAAGATTGGCCTGATCTTCCTGATTGCGGTTCCGGTGATCTCCATTGTAATTTACGGAATTATGCGCACAACAGTGCCAATTTACAAAAAGGCTCAGTCATTCCTGGACAGGATTTCCCTGATCACCAGAGAGAATCATGTGGGTGCCAGAGTAGTAAGGGCTTTTGGAAGACAGCAGGAAGAATATAAAGAATTTTCAGAAGTAAACGACGATTACACTAAGGTGCAGGTAAGAGCGGGAAAAATTTCCGCACTTCTGAATCCTGCCACTACGGTTATCATGAACTTTGCCATTATCGGAATCCTCTGGTATGGAAGCAAGGAAGTGTCTGTGGGTATTCTTACACAGGGGGAAGTGGTTGCCCTTGTAAACTATATGAACCAGATCCTGATCGCACTGATCGCTCTTGCAAACCTGATCGTGGCAGTGACAAAGGCTATGGCTTCCGGTGTGCGTCTGAATGAGGTGCTGGATACACAGCCGTCTCTCACGGATCAGGGCAATAGTGTTCAGAAAGAAAATGCAGGCGCTGCAAGAGTTGTCTTTGAAGATGTGAGCTTTACCTATGCAGGCAGCAAGGAGCCGGCGCTTTCCCATATTTCCTTTACGGCAAAACCAGGTGAGACCATCGGTATCATTGGTGGTACCGGATGTGGTAAATCCACTCTGGTCAATCTGATCCCACGCTTCTATGACGTAACTTCCGGTAATGTGGTAATTGATGGAAATAATGTAAAAGAATATCCATTTTCACAGCTTCGTAAAAAGGTGGGGATGGTACCACAACAGGCAGTTCTGTTTAAGGGAACCATCCGTGACAATATGAAATGGGGCAAAGAGGACGCTTCCGAAGAAGAAATCCAACGGGCTCTTTCCATTGCGCAGGCAAGTGGTTTTGTAAAAAGTAAGCCGGAGGGCTTAAATACCATGGTAAGTCAGGGCGGCGCCAATCTTTCCGGCGGACAGCGCCAGCGTCTTACCATAGCAAGAGCACTGGTGGGAGATCCGGAGATCCTGATCATGGATGACAGTGCTTCTGCCCTTGACTTTGCCACAGATGCGGCTCTTCGTCATGCCATTCATGAGCAGACAAAGGGAATGACTGTGTTTATCGTTTCCCAGAGAGCAACCTCCATCAAGCAGGCAGATAAGATCCTGGTTCTGGATGATGGTGAGCTGGCTGGTGTGGGAACACACAAAGAGCTTATGGAATCCTGTGAGGTCTACAGAGAAATCTGCCTGTCACAGCTTTCCGAACAGGAGGTGAACCGCTGATGGGAAGGAATAAAGAGACTATGAAGAGGGTACTGAAATTTATCAGTCCTTACAAAGCAAAAATTATCATTATGCTTCTGACAGCGCTTGTCACCGTTGGATTTACCCTGTATACACCCATTCTGATTGGTAATGGTGTAGATAATATCGTAGGTCCGGGAAATGTAAATACAGCCGGACTTTTGAAGGTGCTTGGAGCTCTGGCTGTGATCGTTGTGGGAAATGCAGTTTCCCAGTGGGTGATGAACCTTCTTACCAATCAGGTTACCTACAGCGTGGTGCAGGATGTGCGAAGCCAGGCGTTTGCCCATCTTCAGGAGGTGCCGGTATCTTATATAGATGCCAATCAGCCAGGAGATATTTTAAGCCGTATTGTTTCTGATGTCAGTCAGTTTTCAGATGGTCTCCTTATGGGCTTTACCCAGCTGTTTACCGGTGTGCTGACCATCTTTGGAACCATTGGATTTATGCTTTCCATCAGTGTGAAGATCACAGTGATCGTTATTTTGCTCACTCCGATTTCCCTGTTCGTGGCAAGCTTTATCGCAGGCAGAACCTTCCGCATGTTTCAGGAGCAGTCCGAGAAGAGAGCGGAGATGACTTCTATTGTGGAAGAGCTTGTTGGAAATCAGAAGATCGTGCAGGCTTTTTCCTATGAGGAGAGAGCTAATGAAAGGTTTGGAAAAGTAAATGAAGAGCTTCGCGTCTGCGGAATCAAAGCGATTTTCTTTTCCTCTATTACAAACCCATCCACACGCTTTGTAAATGGTCTTGTTTACACAGCAGTTGGAATTTTTGGTGCATTTACAGTAATTAAGGGCGGTATGACTGTGGGACAGCTGACCAGCTTCCTGAACTATGCAAATCAGTATACCAAGCCGTTTAATGAGATTTCCGGCGTTATCACAGAGCTGGAGAATGCGCTGGCATGTGCAAAACGTCTCTTTGACTTTATTGATACACCGGCACAGGAGCCAGATGCGCCAGATGCTTGGGAGCTGGAGAAAGCAGACGGCCGTGTAAGCGTGGAGAGTGTTTCCTTTTCTTACAGAAAAGAAGTTCCGCTTCTTACTGATATTTCCATTGACGTAAAACCTGGACAGAGGATCGCCATCGTCGGACCTACCGGATGCGGTAAGACCACTATGATCAACCTTCTTATGAGATTCTATGATGTAGATAAGGGACAGATTAAGGTAAGCGGTTATCCGGTAAGAGAGCTGACAAGAGACAGCCTGAGACGAAACTTTGGTATGGTGCTTCAGGAGACCTGGCTGAAGGCAGGAACCATCCGCGAGAACATTGCCTATGGAAAGCCGGATGCGACTTTGGAAGAGGTTATGGAGGCAGCTAAGCATGCACATGCCCACAGTTTTATCAAGCGTATGCCAAACGGCTATGATACCGTGATTTCAGAGGGAGGCGGAAATATTTCCCAGGGACAGAAGCAGCTTCTTTGCATTGCAAGGGTTATGCTGATGCACCCGGCTATGTTGATCCTGGATGAGGCCACTTCTTCCATTGATACCCGTACTGAGGTGAAGGTGCAGAAGGCTTTTGCAGAGTTGATGGAAGGAAGAACCAGCTTTATTGTAGCACATCGTCTTTCCACTATTCAGGAGGCAGATCTGATCCTGGTCATGAAGGACGGAAATATTATCGAGCAGGGCAGACATGAGGAATTGCTGGCGAAGAAGGGCTTCTATGCGAATCTGTATGAGAGTCAGTTTGCTATTTCATAAGGGGGATGAATATGGAAAATAAGAATCTGGAAGAGACTGATGTAAATGAGAAGCAGAAAGCCAGAAATGGGAAGTCTGCTATGCCTATGAGAACCTGCCTGGTTATGATTCTGGCAGGGGTTTATGTGGCTTATCTGGGTGTTTCACTTTGCCAGAATGTAATAAATGGTGCTGAGGGCAGCAGTCCTGGCTTTATGGTTGCGGGAGTGATTTTTATTGTGCTTGGCGTGGCTTTCGTGATCAATGGAATCCGCGGCAGCATAAAGGCTGGCAAGATTCAGAAGGAGCCGAATGCAGAAAGTGAAGCACAGGCTTCTGAGACAGAAACTTCAAGGACAGTTGAATCTAAAATGGAAAGTACTTCATCCTTGAATAAGAAAATGTCTATTGCTGACCGCGCTAATCTGGTTAGCCAGTTAGGGGATGCGACAGAGGATGAAGAATAGAGAGTATTGTTTTTTGAAAAGAAATTGATATATTAGATAGTGCTAATATATGTATGAAAAATGAGTGGTGTAGTTATTTCGAGAACGATGTACTAGTTTGCAGACCGGGCGGTTACTTTTGCGTTTTATGATTATAACAGCACGAAATTACGAATACAATACTAAATATAAAAAAAATAAACAGACTTCCGAATGAGTGATAATCAATCAGAAGTCTGTTTTTTGTTGAAATACACGCTCTAGCGCCGTTTCCTGCGCCTGCGTTTCCCGCTTGGGTTATGTAGAGTGGACCAGCAGAATGCCTGCACCAACAGGATTCCCGCTGTGACTCCGATGCTGTCGATTCCCACATCACGTACAGAAGGTCCGCGGTCTGCCACAAAGGACTGGTGGTATTCATCAAAGCCTGCGAAGCCTACGCATATGGCGCCTGCCAGCAGGATCAGCCAGATACCTCTTACTCCGTAAACATAAAGTGGGAAAGAAATGGCAATGGCAAGCAGACAGTACTCTGTCATGTGAGCTGCTTTTCGCACATAAAATTCGATGGAGCTGGCAGAATAGGCGAGCTCGTCATAAGTTTTGTTTTCGTTGAGAACTTCATTCTTGGTTTCCACAATCTGGTAGCTGACTTCATAGCTTAGGGCTCCGGACACCTCCCCTGTCTGGGCTGAAAATGAATAAATCAGATACATCATCAGAATTGCAGGAAGAAAAGAAAGAGGTTTCAGTAAATGGATTAAAATTTTCTTCATGGGGTTTACTATAACACGGGAAAATAAGATTGTAAAGAAAAAGGTGATTTGACAAGGCTTTGAAAAAACAATAAAACCAGAGCAAGCAGAAGGGAGACAGGAGGGCAAAGAACTTGTTATTTACAGGAATCTATGCTAAAATTGTTGAAGTATGAAAAGCAGCGAGATACTTGGTGTGGAGAGACTCTGGCAGCCAGGTATCGTGTTGCTATAAAGAACGCATAATGGAGACCAGGAGGAAAAAGACAGGTATGAGTTTAGCTGATCATATTTTTATAGATATGTGTAAAGACGTAATTGAGAACGGAACCAGTACAGAAGGGGAGAAGGTCCGGCCAGTGTGGGAGGATGGCACTTCTGCTTATACGATCAAACGTTTTGGTGTTGTGAACCGTTATGATCTGAGAAAGGAATTTCCAGCGCTGACCCTTCGCAAGACCGCATTAAAGAGCGCTATGGATGAGATCCTCTGGATCTGGCAGAAGAAATCAAACAACATTCATGACCTTCACAGCCATATCTGGGATAGCTGGGCTGACGAGAATGGCTCCATTGGAAAAGCGTATGGTTATCAGCTGGGTGTGAAGCATCAGTACAAAGAAGGCATGATGGATCAGGTAGACCGTGTTCTTTATGATCTGAAGAATAATCCATACAGCCGTCGTATTATGACCAATATTTATGTGCATGAAGATCTTCATGAGATGAATCTTTACCCATGTGCTTACTCTATGACCTTCAATGTAACAAAGGAGCCTGGAAAGGACAAGCTGACTTTAAATGCCATTTTGAACCAGCGCTCCCAGGATATCCTGGCTGCAAATAACTGGAATGTATGCCAGTACTCCCTTCTTCTTATGATGATCGCACAATGCTGTGACATGGAAGCCGGTGAGCTGGTACATGTGATCGCGGATTGTCATATTTATGACAGACATGTTCCGGTTATCAAGGAGCTGATTTCCAGGACACCTTATCCGGCACCGACTGTGAAACTGAATCCGAATGTGAAGAATTTCTATGATTTTACCACGGATGATCTGATCGTGGAGAATTATCAGACCTGGCCTCAGATTAAAAATATTCCGATTGCCATTTAAACATGGAGTAAATGGGAAAGGGTTCCAAAGCCATAGTACTAAGTTCGTATAAAGGAGATTATAAGAAATGAAAATAATAGTAGCTGCTGACAAAAACTGGGGAATTGGAAAAGACAATAAGCTTCTTGTAAGCATTCCGGCGGATATGAAAATGTTTCGTCAGGAGACCACTGGCAAGGTTTGTGTTATGGGAAGAAAGAACCTGGAGAGTTTCCCAGGAGGGCTTCCTCTTAAAAACCGCATAAACATCGTTCTTACCAGAAATGAGAATTACAAGGTGAAAGATGCCATAATCGTTCATTCTATTGAAGAGCTTATGGAAGAATTGAAAAAGTATCCGGCAGAAGATGTATACTGCATCGGCGGCGACACTATCTATAAGCAGCTTCTTCCTTATTGCGATGCTGCTCAAGTGACCAAGATCGATTTCGCCTATATTGCAGACAGTTATTTTCCGAATCTGGATGAAGATCCACAGTGGCATGTGGCAGCAGAGAGCGAAGAGCAGACATATTTTGATCTGGAATATAAGTTTGTGAGATATGAAAGAAATAAATAAGCGGGAAAATATAATGATATGAGTGTCAAAAGGTCTTTTGACACTCATTTGATACCCGGATTGCTACGCAGCTACGCTGCTCCCGCAATCCTCCAAATATTCGAAATCCGCTGATTTACTGCGTAAATCGCTATTTTCTCATATTTGGCGTGTCCCAAGTTCAAAAGCTTTATCGTGCAAGCACGAACAGCTTTTTGATCTTTTGACACTGGTATCATATAATGTGTTTTTCAAAAAAATCAGTTCTGCCATCACGACAGAACTGATTTTTGTTATATGCTGTGCAGAGTGTGTTTGAAAAAAATACGAAAAATGGGAAGCTTAAGAAATTACTCAATAACCTTCAGCCATCCCTCTGGAGCCTGGATGCGTCCCATCTGGATTCCGGTAAGGGTTTCATACAGCTTCTTGGTGATCGGTCCCATCTCGTTCATGCCGCTTGGGAAGCAGATCTCTTTGCCGTGGTCCACGATCTTTCCAACAGGAGAGATAACAGCAGCAGTACCGCAAAGACCGCACTCTGCGAAATCCTTCACTTCGTCGAAGTATACTTCTCTTTCCTCAGCCTCAAGTCCAAGGTACTCTTTCGCAACGTAGATCAGAGAACGACGTGTGATGGATGGAAGGATACTGTCAGACTTCGGAGTAACAACCTTGCCGTCTTTTGTTACGAATAAGAAGTTTGCTCCGCCTGTCTCCTCAACCTTGGTACGAGTTTTGGAATCAAGATACATGTTCTCATCGAATCCGTTCTTATGAGCGTCAACGATCGCATGAAGGCTCATTGCGTAGTTAAGACCAGCTTTGATATGACCGGTACCATTTGGTGCAGCACGGTCAAAGTCGCTGACACGGATTGTGATCGGCTTAGCGCCGCCTTTGAAGTATGGTCCGACAGGTGTGGTGAATACACGGAACTGATACTCGCTGGCAGGTTTTACACCGATAACAGCGTCGCTTCCGAACATGTACGGACGTACATATAAAGTAGCACCAGAACCATATGGCGGAACATATGCTGCATTTGCTTTAATTGTCTGAACAACTGCGTCAACAAAACGGTCTTTCGGGAATACAGGCATTTCCAGTCTTGCGGCGGAATGCTCCATACGCTCACCGTTCAGGTCAGGACGGAAAGTAACGATATGTCCGTCTTCTGTAGTATATGCTTTCATACCCTCAAAAACAGTCTGTGCATACTGAAGGACACCTGCACACTCACTGATGGTAACCATATCATCTGTGGTAAGGCCTCCCTCATCCCACTTGCCGTCTTTATAATTGGATACATAACGGTAGTCTGTTTTTAAATAACCAAAGCCCAGGTTGCCCCAGTCAATGTTCTTTTTTTCCATAACAATTTCCTCCTAGCGTGGTTTTTGGGGGGAGATTCTTATTGTGAATCCCCAATGTTTTTACTATTGTAAAACTTTTACGTGTGAAATTCAATGGGAAAAGCAGATTTTTTAAGTGATTTTCCTGTGAAAAAGGTTACAAAAAGTATAATGTGTTTATATTTTATGGTGTCTTGTTTTTTGAGGGGGATTTTTGTATAATGATAAAACAAGCGTTGTGAAATAAAATATCCGGAGGAAAAGATGGGATATAACGAATTTGATGAACTTGGAGATAAGATCCAGAGCATCATTGACAGTGCAGTAAATGAAAAAAATTACCAGAAACTGAGCCAGAGTATTAATCAGGCGCTGAATAAGGCTATTGATAATGGGAGTGATGCCCTTCGGGATGCGCTTAATAATACTGTGGGCAGTGGGAAATATACCAATTACCGCAGCGGCAGTTCTTATGATTACAGAGAGAATCGGTCCTGGGATTTTCAGAAGGATGGAAAGAAAAACCGGAGTACCGGGGAGGATCATGGAACTGGTTATCAAGGATATGCCGATGCGAAAGGGAATGATTCGCGTAATGGAAATTTCCAGAGAAATGGTACAGGCAGGCAGGATACCAATCACCAGAATTCGGATCTGGCATTGTATTTACCGACGAATGGAATCAAGGTCGGGGGAATTCTGAAGACAGTGTTTGGTGGGATTCTTACTGGAGTATTTGGAATTGCTACAATGGTAGTTGGTGGAATTGGAGCTGGCTTTAGCAGCAGTGTAATGCTTGGAATTTCGGCAGTGCTGGCGGCATTTACGGTCGGCGGAGGTATTCTTCTCGGCCAGGGCTGCAGCAGTCTTACCAGTTTAAGCCGCCGAAACAAGTATATCAAGGCTCTTGGCACTCACACCTACTGCAATTTCCAGCAGCTGGCACAGGCAGTCGGCAAGCCGGTGAAATTTGTAAAAAAAGATATCAAACGTATGATAAGCAAAGGCTGGTTCCTTCAGGGACATGTTGATAAACAGGAAACCTGCCTGATCACAAGCAATGAGACTTACGACCAATATGTAAGCACTCAGAAGCGGCTGGAAGAAAGAGATCATCAGCAGGATGAAGAGCGTGCACGCCAGGAGGCAGCGCTTCGTCAGCAGGCAGAGGAAAAAGAAAGGCAGAAATTTAACCAGCATGAACAGGCAGATGCCCGGGCGTGTGTGGAAGCAGAACGGGATGCTGCGGAAAGAATCAGACTTTCCCCGGAAGTCCGGCAGGTTCTGGATAAGGGAAATGACTTTCTTGATAAAATCCACCGCAGCAATGATGCCATTCCAGGAGAAGAGATTTCCAGAAAAATCTCCCGTATGGAGCTGATCATAGCGAAGATTTTTGAACGCGCCAAGGCTCATCCGGAGATTATTCCGGATTTGAACCGCCTTATGGATTATTATCTTCCTATGACTGTGAAGCTTTTGAATGCATATGAAGAAATGGACAGCCAGCCGGTTCAGGGAGAGAATATTACTTCTTCCAAGAAAGAAATCGAAGAGACTATTGATACGCTGAATGTGGCTTTTGAGAAGCTTCTGGATTCCATATTTGAAGACACGGCTATGGATGTATCCAGTGATATTTCTGTTCTGAATACAGTTTTGGCACAGGAAGGGCTGACTGAGGACGAGCTTACCCGTATGAGAAAAGAGGCTGAAAAAACAGGCTCTAGCAGTGTGCGGAATGTTAAGTATATGAAAAGATAAGATTTGCAGCGGGGTTAGAGCGTGTTATAAAAATAACGAAAATGCCAAACTGAAGGCTGCTGATAAATATGGGCAGACCTATACACAAGGAGGATGCTATGGGAAACGAATTTACAGGTTTTGAAGATAACGCACCTACACTTACATTAGAACCGGATTTGGGAGAGCCAAAGGCAGAGATTGCAGCAGAGCCGGAAGCCGAAGCTGTGAAAAAGGAAATGGAACAGACCGTTCTCTCCCCGGAAGAACAGCAGATGGTAGACAGCTTTGCTAAGAAAATTGACATTGAGAATACTAACCAGATCCTCCAGTACGGTGCCGGAACCCAGAAGAAAATGGCTGATTTTTCCGATGCAGCTCTTGAAAATGTACGGACACAGGATCTGGGTGAGGTTGGAGAGCTGATCACCCAGGTGGTAGGCGAGCTTCGCGATTTTGATGCTGCTGAGGAGGAGAAAGGCTTTCTTGGCTTTTTCAAGAAACAGGGCAGCAAGATTGAAAATATGAAGAACCGCTACGCCAAGGCTGAGGTAAATGTGCAGAAGATCACTACCTCCCTTCAGGATCACCAGATGCGTCTCATGAAGGATTCCGCAGTTCTGGAAAAAATGTATGCTCAGAACCTGAACTATTATAAAGAACTGACCATGTACATCCTTGCAGGAAAACAGAAGCTGCAGGAAGTACGGGAGGGAAAATTAAAAGATCTGGAGGCAAAAGCAGCAGTCAGCGGACTTCCGGAGGATGCGCAGGAAGCCAAGGATCTGGACAGTAAGTGCAATCGTTTCGAGAAGAAGCTGCATGATCTGGAACTGACCAGAACCATTTCCCTGCAGACAGCACCGCAGATTCGTCTGGTGCAGAACAATGACACCCTTATGGTAGAAAAAATCCAGACAACCATTGTAAATACCATTCCACTTTGGAAGAGCCAGATGGTGCTGGCACTTGGAATCGCCCATTCCACAGAAGCAGCCCAGGCCCAGCGCCAGGTAACAGACCTGACAAATGAACTTTTGAAGAAAAATGCGGAGGCACTTCACCTTGCATCCACAGAGACTGCCAGGGAATCTGAGCGCGGAATCGTGGATATTGAGACTCTGAAGCAGACCAATCAGGAGCTGATCGCTACTTTGGATGATGTCATGAATATTCAGAAAGAGGGCCGCGCCAAGAGAGCCCAGGCAGAACTGGAAATGCGCAAGATGGAAGAAGACTTGAAGAATAAATTGTTGGAAATCCAGCATTAAATTGCAAAGAAAACAGGCTCTGGAGCCTGTTTGAAAATACTTGCAGAATGCTGTGAAAATAACTGTACAGCAGGGGTGTCAGAGACATCCCTTTTGTGCCTTTTTGCATAGAAAAGTTTGATAAGCGCCTGCGGTGTAAAAGTGAACCGCAAAGAATGCTATCAGTGAACAGTAATCAAAGAATATCATGTTCATAATATATGGAGGAATTTCGTATGTACAGAGACCATACCAAAGTAATTCAGATAGGAAATAAGAAGATTGGAGGCGGAAATCCCATCCTGATCCAGTCTATGACCAATACAAAAACAGAGGATGTGCAGGCAACCGTAGAGCAGATCCTTGCCCTGGAGGCTGCTGGCTGCGACATTATCCGCTGTGCAGTGCCGACCATGGAAGCGGCAAAGGCTCTGAAAGAGATCAAAAAACAAATTCACATTCCGCTGGTAGCAGATATTCATTTTGATTATCGTCTTGCGATTGCGGCCATGGAGAACGGTGCCGACAAGATCCGTATCAATCCCGGAAATATTGGAAGCACAGAGCGTATCAAGGCAGTTGTAGATGTGGCGAAGGAGCGGAATATTCCCATCCGTGTTGGGGTAAACAGCGGTTCTCTTGAGAAAGAACTGGTGGAGAAATATCACGGTGTTACCGCAGAAGGTCTGGTAGAAAGCGCCCTTGACAAGGTGCACATTATTGAAGAGCTTGGCTACGACAATCTGGTGATCAGCATCAAATCTTCTGATGTTATGATGTGCGCCAGGGCTCACGAACTGATTGCGGAACAGACCAGTTATCCTCTCCATGTGGGAATTACAGAGGCAGGAACCCTTTATTCTGGAAATATCAAATCTGCCATAGGGCTTGGTATTATTTTATACCAGGGAATCGGTGACACGATCCGCGTCTCCCTGACTGGTGCCCCTCTGGAAGAGATAAAATCTGCCAGACGTATCCTAAAAACCCTTGGACTTCGCAAAGGCGGCGTGGAAGTAGTATCCTGTCCAACCTGCGGGCGCACCCAGATCGATCTGATCGGTCTTGCAAATAAAGTAGAAACTATGGTGCAGGATATCCCTCTTGACATTAAAGTAGCTGTTATGGGCTGTGTGGTAAACGGCCCGGGAGAGGCGAAAGAAGCCGATATCGGAATTGCAGGCGGCGTAGGTGTAGGTCTTCTGATCAAAGGCGGTGAGATTGTAAAGAAAGTACCGGAAGACCAGCTACTGGATACTTTGAGAGAAGAATTGATGAACTGGGATAGCAATAAGACACAGAAATGACAGAAGGTGTATATTCTATAAATGGAAAAAGAATTTTTTGACGTATTTCCAAATTTAAAGTTGAAACAGGAGTTAAGTGAACTTCTGGAAGAGGTGATCGTCACCAAGGTTGCCTGCAACTCTGCTAAAACCTGTGTCCGGATTTACCTGAAAAGCGACCGCTGGATCCACAAAAAGCATATTTTCAGCCTGGAAGAGCAGATTCAGAGACAGTGCTTTCCAGGTCTTGAAGTGAGTGTGAAAGTAATTGAGAAGTTCCATCTGTCCAGACAATACACGCCAAAGAATTTCCTGGATACCTACCGCTCCAGCATGGAACTGGAGCTTCGCAATTACAACATGCTGGAATACAATCTGTTCAAGCAGGCACAGATCACATTTCCAGAAGATGACTGCCTGAATATGGTACTTCCGGATTCTGTGATTTCCAGACAGAAAAGTGAGATACTTATTGAATATCTTCACAAAGTATTCTGCGAGCGTTGTGGAATGGACCTGAAAGTTTCTCTGGATTATGTGCAGACGGAGGAGAGCAGGTACCGCAAAAATGCAGCTATCCAGATCCGTCAGGAAGTAGCTAATGTGCTGAAGCATGCCAGACTTTCCACAGAAGAAGAGAGCGCAGCACCAGCTCCTGCAGCTGAGGAAAAAACAGGAAAAGAGGCCGCAGCCGGCAAGACAGCCGCTGCCAGGCCGGAGAAAAAAGCAGAGGCAGCCAGTGAAAAGAAGCCTTTCGAGAAAAAGCCATTCGAAAAGAAAGGCAAATGGGGCGATTTCCGTGGTGGCTTCCGCAAGGATCCAAATCCGGATGTTATTTATGGAAGGGATTTTGAGGACGAGCCTATTCCATTGGAAAATATTGTGCAGGAAATGGGAGAGGTTATCATCCGCTGCCAGGTTATGGATGTGGAAGCGAGAGAAATCCGAAATGAGAAGACCATACTGATTTTCCCGGTTACGGACTTCACAGATTCCATCACAGTAAAAATGTTCCTGCGCAATGAGCAGGTGCCGGAGATCAAAGAGCATGTGAAAAAAGGTGCCTTCCTGAAAATCAAAGGCGTTACTTCTATTGACCGTTTCGATGGTGAGCTTACCATAGGCTCCATCTCCGGAATTAAGAAAATCTCCGATTTCCGCAGCTCCAGAGTGGACACCAGCCCTCAGAAGCGTGTGGAACTTCACTGTCATACGAAAATGAGCGATATGGATGGTGTAACCGAGGCAAAAGCGCTGGTAAAACGTGCCTACGAGTGGGGGCATCCTGCCATTGCCATCACAGATCATGGTGTGGTGCAGGCTTTCCCGGAGGCAAACCATTGCTTTGATGCGTGGGGAGGCTGCGTGCCAAAGGATTCTGATTTTAAGGTGCTTTACGGTATGGAGGCCTATCTGGTAGACGACTTAAAGGGTATGGTCACCAACCCGAAAAAACAGTCCCTGGACGGCAGATTCGTGGTTTTCGACATTGAGACCACAGGATTTTCCCCCCTTACCTGTAAGATCATTGAAATTGGTGCTGTATTGGTGGAAAATGGAAAGATCACAGATCGTTTTTCCACATTTGTTAATCCTCAGGTTCCAATTCCATTTCGAATTGAGCAGCTGACCAGTATTAATGACAGCATGGTTATGAATGCCCGTCCAATTGAAGAAATTTTACCGGAATTCCTGAAATTTTGTGAAGGAACTACAATGGTAGCCCACAACGCAGATTTCGATATGAGTTTTATTATAGAGAATTGTAACCGCATGGGCATCCCAAATGATTTCACCTATGTGGATACGGTAGGTATGGCACGATTCCTGCTGCCTGCGCTGAACCGTTTTAAGCTGGATACCGTTGCCAAGGCAGTTGGCGTTTCCCTAGATCATCACCATCGTGCAGTTGATGACGCAGAGTGTACGGCCCGTATTTTCGAGAAATTCGTGGGAATGTGCAGGGAAAGAGATATTACGGATGTAGACAAGCTGAATGAGCAGGGAAAGGTTTCCCCGGACACCATTAAGAAACTGCCTACTTACCATGCCGTTATTTTCATGCGGAATGAGACCGGCCGTATCAATCTGTACAAGCTGGTAAGCCAGTCCCATATCAAGTACTTTAACCACAGACCCCGTGTGCCAAAGAGCGTGTTTGAGGCACATCGGGAGGGACTTCTTATTGGAAGTGCCTGCGAGGCTGGTGAGCTTTACCAGGCTCTTTTGCGCAATGCACCGGAGCAGGAAATCGCAAGGCTGGTAAGCTTTTATGATTATCTGGAAATCCAGCCCCTTGGGAACAATATGTTCATGGTGGAGGATGAAAAGAATGATACGATTCATTCGAAAGAGGATCTGATTGAGATCAACAAAAAAATTGTAAAGCTTGGTGAACAGTTTAACAAGCCGGTTGTTGCTACCTGTGACGTTCACTTTATGGATCCCCAGGATGAAATCTACCGTCGTATTATCATGGCTGGAAGCGGCTTCAAGGATGCCGACAATCAGGCACCTCTTTATCTTCGCACTACTGAGGAAATGCTGGAGGAGTTTTCCTATCTGGGAAGCGAGAAGGCAGAGGAAGTGGTAATTACAAATACAGTGAAGATTGCGGATATGATAGAGAAAATGTCACCGATCCATCCGGATAAATATCCGCCGGTTATTGAGAATTCTGACCAGGACTTAAAGGATATGTGCTTCCAGAAAGCCCATGAAATGTACGGTGAAGTGCTTCCCAAGATCGTAGAAGACCGTCTGGACAAAGAGCTGAATTCCATTATTTCTAATGGATATGCGGTGATGTATATTATTGCCCAGAAGCTGGTGTGGAAGTCCAATGCAGATGGTTATCTGGTGGGCTCCCGAGGGTCTGTAGGTTCTTCCCTGGCGGCTACCATGTCTGGTATTACAGAGGTAAATCCTCTGCCTCCCCATTATCTGTGCCCCAATCCGGAGTGTAAGTACAGTGACTTTGATTCTCCGGAGATCAAGGCCTTTTCCGGTATGGCGGGATGCGATATGCCAGACAGGATCTGTCCAAAGTGCGGCACCAGGATGACCAAACAGGGCTTTGACATTCCCTTTGAGACCTTCCTTGGATTCAAAGGAGATAAGGAGCCTGATATTGACCTGAACTTCTCAGGAGAGTATCAGTCCAATGCCCATCATTATACAGAGGTTATATTCGGAAAAGGTCAGACCTTCAAGGCGGGAACCATCGGTACCCTTGCGGATAAAACCGCATTCGGATATGTAAAGAACTATTTTGAAGAGCGGGGACAGCACAAGCGTTCTTGCGAGATCAACCGTATTGTACAGGGGTGTACCGGTATCCGGCGAAGCACCGGACAGCATCCTGGCGGAATTATTGTACTCCCAATGGGAGAGGAAATAGAGAAATTTACCCCGGTCCAGTACCCGGCGAACGATTCCAGCAGTGGATTTATCACCACCCATTTTGACTACCATTCCATTGATGGAAACCTGCTGAAGCTGGATATTCTGGGACACGATGATCCCACCATGATCCGTACCCTTGAGGATATGACAGACCTGAATGCAAGAGAGGTTCCTCTTGATGACAAGGCGGTTATGTCACTTTTTGCCAGTACAGAAGCTCTTGGAATTGATCCGAAGGATATCGGCGGCTGCAAGCTTGGCTGTCTGGGAATTCCAGAATTTGGTACTGATTTCGCCATGCAGATGCTTGTGGATACCAAGCCGAAATATTTTTCTGATCTGGTCCGTATTGCCGGACTTTCCCACGGTACGGATGTATGGCTGGGAAATGCGCAGACACTGATCGAAGAGGGAAAAGCTACTATTTCCACGGCAATCTGTACCCGAGATGATATTATGATCTACCTGATCGGTCAGGGTGTGGAAAGTGGTCTTGCCTTTACTATTATGGAGAGCGTCCGTAAAGGAAAAGGCCTTCGGGATGAGTGGATCACCACCATGAAAGAACACGGCGTTCCGGACTGGTATATCTGGTCCTGCAAAAAAATCAAATATATGTTCCCGAAAGCCCATGCGGCAGCTTACGTTATGATGGCATACAGAATCGCCTGGTTCAAGGTATTCCAGCCGCTGGCTTATTACGGTGCATATTTCAGTATCCGTGCCACAGCTTTTTCCTATGAACTGATGTGTATGGGAAAAGAAAAGCTGGAGTTTTATATGGCAGAGATACGCAAGAAAGGGGACGCTGCATCCAAAAAAGAGCAGGATACCCTGAAAGATATGCGTATTGTCCAGGAAATGTATGCAAGAGGTTATGATTTTATGCCCATTGATATTTACCGGGCGAAGGCACATCGTTTCCAGATCATAGAAGGAAAACTGATGCCGTCCATTGATTCTATAGAGGGTCTTGGAGATAAGGCGGCAGATGCTGTAGTGGATGCTGCTGTACAGGGAAGATTTCTTTCCAAGGATGATTTCCGTGACAGGACCAAGGTCAGCAAGACCGTAATTGATCTGATGGATAAACTTGGATTATTTGGAGATATTCCACAATCCAACCAGATTTCATTGTTTGATTTCTAACGCTGGTTAAATAAGAGTAATATGAATTTAGGAGGTTCCATGAAAACAGAAGAACTGCGCTACCTACAACGTCTGGCGGAGCTCTACCCCACCATCGGGAAGGCTTCTACAGAGATCATCAACCTTCAGTCCATTCTCAATCTTCCAAAAGGCACCGAGCATTTTCTTTCCGATATCCATGGAGAGTACGAGGCTTTTTCCCATGTGCTTCGAAACGGCTCGGGAGCTGTGCGAAAGAAGATAGATGATGTATTTGGACATACCTTAAGCAACAGTGACAAGCGTTCCCTGGCAACTCTCGTGTATTACCCGAAGGAAAAAATTGCCTATGTGAAGAAAAAAGAGTCTGATATGCAGAACTGGTACAAGATCACCCTGTACCGTCTTATTGAAGTGTGCAAGACAACTGCCTCCAAATATACCAGATCCAAGGTTCGTAAGGCATTGCCTTCGGATTATGCATATGTGATCGAAGAGCTGATCACGGAGAAAGCAGAAGTTCTGGATAAAGAGGCTTATTACGATTCCATTGTGGATACCATTATAGATATCGGCAGGGCAGAGAACTTCATTATCGCTCTTGCTGAACTGATCCAGAGACTGGTTGTAGACCACCTTCATGTGCTTGGAGATATATATGACAGAGGTCCCGGTCCTCATTTTATTATGGACAGACTGATGGATTATCATTCTCTGGATATTCAGTGGGGAAACCATGATGTGGTATGGATGGGCGCCGCTGTAGGACAGGCTGCCTGTATGGCCACAGTGATCCGTAACAGTATCCGTTACGGCAATCTGGATATTCTGGAGGATGGTTATGGAATCAATATGATGCCTCTTGCTGCTTTTGCCATGGAGGTTTACGGGGATGATCCCTGCCAGGTATTTGAAGTACATGGCAATCCTTCCAATTACAATGCTCTTGAGAAAGAGCTGAGCAGGAAAATGCACAAAGCCATTTCCATTATCCAGTTTAAGCTGGAAGGGGTACTGGCGAAAGAACATCCGGATTTTCATATGGAGAATCGATGCGTTCTGGAGGGGATTGATCCGGAGAAGGGCACTGTGCAGCTGCCGGATGGAAGTATGCATAATCTTCTGGACACCCATTTTCCAACCATTGACTGGGAACATCCTTATGAGCTGACAGATGGGGAAAAAGAAGTAGTGGAGCGCCTGAACTCAGCATTTCGAAACTGCGAGAAGCTTCAGAACCACATGCAGCTGCTTCTGGATAAAGGCGGCCTTTATAAGACCTATAACGGGAACCTTCTTTTCCATGGAAGTATTCCGCTGAACGAAGATGGAACTCTGAAAGAGGTTGAGATTTACGGTGAGACTTGTAAAGGCAAGGCACTTTATGATAAACTGGAAGCCTACGTAAGAAAAGCTTTTTTTACCGTAGATGAGAAGGAGAAGAAAGCAAGCCAGGATATTCTGTGGTATATCTGGGCCGGGCCTAATTCTCCCCTTTATGGAAAAGATAAAATGACTACCTTCGAGCGTTATTTTATCGCAGATAAAGAGACACACAAAGAGAAAAAGAATGCCTACTATCACCTCTGGGAAAAAGAAGAGGTAGTAAATCGTATGCTGGAAGAATTCGGGCTGGATCCGGATGAGGGGCATATTATCAATGGTCACGTGCCTGTTCATCAGCTGGAGGGAGAGAATCCGGTGAAATGTGATGGCAAGGTGATCGTAATTGACGGTGGTTTTTGTGAGGCATACCGGAATGTGACCGGTATTGCCGGATATACTCTTGTTTACAGTTCCTATGGTCTGAGCCTGACTGCCCATGAGCCTTTTACTTCGGCGGAAGATGCAGTGGAAACAGAGAGGGACATTGTGTCCAACCGTGTGGCTGTCCGCTATAATCCAAGGCGTGCCCTTGTGGGAGATACGGATAACGGTAAGGCACTGAAAGAACGAATTCAGGAGCTGAAACAGCTTTTGGATGCCTACAGAAAAGGCGTTATAAAGGAGAAAAAATAAGGAGACTAAGGAAAAATGGGTGGAATTTTTGGTGTTGCGTCAAAGTCTGATTGTGTAATGGATCTTTTTTTTGGAATTGATTATCACTCCCATCTGGGTACAAGAAGGGGCGGAATGACCGTTTATAGCAGGAGCAGTGGATTTAACCGCGTGATCCATAATATTGAGAACTCACCGTTCCGTACCAAATTTGACAAAGATGTGGCAGAGATGGAAGGCAATCTTGGAATAGGCTGTATTTCTGACAATGAACCGCAGCCTCTTCTGGTGCGTTCCCATCTGGGAAATTTTGCAATTACAACAGTAGGCAAGATCAATAATATAGAAGCTTTGGTAGAGAAATGCTTCAAAGACGGGCATACCCATTTTCTGGAGATGAGCGGTGGCAGTGTGAATCCTACAGAGGTGACTGCAGCGCTGATCAATCAGAAGGACAGTATTGTTGAGGGAATCCGCTATGCACAGGAGATGATCGAGGGCTCTATGACCCTTCTTCTTATGACAGGGGAGGGCATTTACGCAGCACGCGACCGTTATGGAAGAACTCCTCTTGTAATCGGCAAGAAGGAAGATGCATGCTGTGCTTCTTTTGAAAGTCATGCCTACATTAATCTTGGCTATGAAGACCTGAAAGAGCTGGGACCTGGAGAGATTGATTTTATTACCCCGGAGGGAGCCCAGGTTCTGCAGAAGCCAGGAGACAAGATGCGAATCTGTTCTTTCCTCTGGGTATATTATGGATATCCAACCTCCACTTATGAGGGGGTAAATGTAGAGGAAATGCGTTACAAATGCGGCGATATTCTGGCAGGAAGAGATGCCGGAGAAGTGAATCCGGATCTGGTTGCAGGAGTACCGGATTCCGGTATTGCACATGCCATCGGCTATGCTAACCGCTCTGGTGTGCCGTTTGCCCGTCCGTTTATTAAATATACGCCCACATGGCCAAGATCTTTTATGCCGACTCAGCAGAGCCAGCGAAATCTTATCGCCAGAATGAAACTGATCCCAGTACATAAACTGATCAAAGATAAAAGCCTCCTTATGATTGACGACTCTATCGTAAGAGGTACCCAGCTTCGTGAGACAACAGAATTCCTCTATAACAATGGTGCTAAGGAGGTTCATATCAGACCTGCCTGCCCGCCGCTTTTATATGGATGTAAGTACCTGAATTTCTCACGCTCTAAGTCAGAGATGGATCTGATCACAAGAAGGATCATTGCGAAACGTGAAGGGGACAATGTATCAGACCGGATTTTGCAGGATTATGCAAATCCGGATTCTACAAACTACAAAGAAATGCTGGAAGAAATCCGCAAGGAACTGAATTTTACATCCCTGAAATATCATCGTCTGGATGATCTGAAGAAGTCAATTGATATTGAACCGTGCAAGCTTTGCACTTATTGCTGGAACGGACAGGAATAAACAGGAATAAACAGGAATAAACAGGAGGTGACTGCCTGTGAAAAAGCACAACAAAGATGTACTAAAAGCAACGCTGTTTGCTCTGATCGCCATATTTATCATGATTGGAGCAGCGGGGCTTCTGTTTGCCGAACATAAGAAAAAGATTCAGAAGGAGCAGCAGAAGAAGGCTGCCATTGAGGCTCTGGAAAGGGTGCCCACAGTGACACCGACTCCAGCGGCTACAGCTACGCCCACACCGGAGCCTACAGCCACAGTGACACCGACTCCTGTGATTACCAGAGCACCGGCGTTCATGGTAAATGATTATATGGGAACCTGGTACAGCAAGGATGGAATGGTGACACTGTCTATAGACGACCTTACCCTGAAGTCTGTTACTTTTACTTTTTCTCAGGCTGGTGACAATGCCGGCACTAAGGTTTCGGAAGCTTCGGATACTGCAAAAGTGGCTGGAAATGCAGCAAAGCTTTCCTTTACAGATTCCTGGGGAAACCAGGTGCGTGGAAATATGACCTTTGATCAGGGCAAACTTTATCTGCGCCTTAATACAGCTTCCGCTGCAGAGGGTGCCGGGGTGACACCAAAGGTAGATGGGGTCCTTACAAGGGAGAAAGCCGCTTCTGTGACACAGGCACCTTCAGTGACTCCGGCTGATAATACAGATAAAACGGATCTCTCTTCCAGGGATTATATATTCCCGGACAGCAACAGCCGATACCTTACAGATGAGGATTTGTCAGGCTATTCATCTGACCAGCTGGAACTGGCGAAAAATGAGATTTATGCCCGACATGGCAGGAAATTTGTGACACAGAGAATTGCGGATTATTTTAACAGTAAATCCTGGTATAAGGGAACTGTGGAGCCGGAGACCTTTGATGCAGATACTTCTGTGTTTAATGAATATGAAGTCGCAAATATTCAGAAAATTGCAGATACGGAAGGAAAGCTTCGAAGTGAGGGAAAGTAACGGATATATGAAAAGTACTTTACGGAATGTTACGGGTGAATGGTAATAACTTTATTTATGGTATACAAAATGAGGGGGAAATCGCATCCCCCTCATTTTGTATCTGCTGTGTACCTTTACAATTACGGCATTTTTTTATTATCAGTACGCCCAACCAGATAGTCAATGCTGGTTTCATAATAATTTGCAAGGCGGATCAGCATTTCGATTGGAATGTTCCTGGAGCCAGTTTCGTAGTGGGAGTAGGAACGCTGGCTGATGTGAAGGATATCACTGATCTGCTTCTGGGACAGATCAGCGTCTGTCCGAAGGTCTTGAATTCTCTGAAATTTCATAGGTTCACCTCTTTTTCTTCTGTAGAGTCTGCAGGGACCAAATGTAACGAACAACGAAAACCGTCTGTCCCCGAATCCTTTCAGAAAGTATAAATCAGAACGAAATGCACTATTGCAATTCAGAGCAAAATGGGCTATAATGAATTTTATATATCTTTTAATCATATCTTTTTAACTTTTATTCTTTTTTATTCCAGAGATACATTGAAATGGCAGAGCAGATTCGTATATGGGGAAGGACTGTATCTGCAGAAAGGGATAAGATTGTTTGCAAGTGTTTTATCAGCGGCGATTTCCGGAATGGAAGTCTGCCCGGTTCAGGTGGAAGCTGATGTAAGCAGCGGTCTGCCTTGTTTTACCATGGTTGGATTTCCCAGCACCCAGGTGAAAGAAGCACAGGACAGAGTGCGCACAGCGTTAAAAAATAATGGGATCAGTCTGCCGCCTAAGAAGGTGACGGTGAATCTGGCACCTGCTGATCTGCGAAAAGAAGGGGCCGGTTTTGACCTGCCCGTGGCAGCAGCAGTGCTGGCAGCATCGGGATTTATAGAACCACAGCTTCTTCGGAATGTAATGGTGGTTGGCGAACTCAGTCTGAATGGGGAGGTAAGGAGTGTATCCGGAGTGCTGCCAAGAGTGATCCGGGCAAGGGAACTGGGATGCCGGTATTGTATCATTCCGTTTGAAAATCTGGCAGAAGGAGCTCTGGTGAAGGATATGAAAGTGGTCGGAGTCCAAAATATAAAAGAAGTTTTGAAGCTTGTCTCAGATCCGGATGCATTTGGAAAAGAAAATCCGTTTTCAGAGGAAAATTCAGAAGAGAATCAGGCAGAAGAGAATCTGTTGGATTTCGGGGAAATCTGTGGTCAGGAGAGTGCCAGAAGAGCTGCTGAGATTGCAGTCAGCGGATTTCACAACATCCTGTTTATCGGCCCTCCGGGCACTGGGAAGACCATGCTTGCCAAAAGAATACCTACGATCATGCCCTCTCTTACTTTTGAAGAAAGCCTGGAGCTTACAAAAATCTACAGCATTGCAGGACTTTTAAGTTCAAAGAGACCATTAATTAAGGCAAGACCCTTTCGAAGTCCGCATCATACCAGTTCGTCTGCAGCTCTGGCTGGAGGCGGAAGGATCCCGGGTCCCGGTGAAGTGACCCTGGCTCACAGAGGCGTTCTGTTTCTGGATGAAATGCCGGAATTTGCAAGAGGCAGCCTGGAAGTGCTGCGACAGCCCCTGGAGGACAAGCAGATCCAGCTGTCAAGGGCAAGTGGAACGTACGTGTTTCCGGCGGGATTTATTCTGGTAGCAGCCATGAACCCTTGTCCCTGCGGCTATTATCCGGATATGAATAAATGCAGGTGCACACCTGGCGAGGTGAGTCATTATCTTCATAAGCTGAGCCAGCCCCTTCTGGAGCGGATCGATCTATGTGCAGATGTGCCGCCTGTTAATTTTTCCCAGATCTCAGGAGAAAAGTCAGGAGAAAGTTCTGCCCTTATCCGGAAAAGAGTGGAAAAAGCCAGAAGAATACAGCAGAAACGCTACCAGAATGAGAAAATCTGTTTCAACGGAGAACTGTCCGGGAAGCAGATCCGGAAATACTGTGTGCTGACAGAGAATGCCTTTCAGGTGGCAAAAAATGCTTTTGAGCTTATGGAACTCAGTGCAAGATCCTATCACCGGATTCTGAAGGTTTCACGCACCATTGCGGATATGGAAGGAGAGGAACTGATACACACAAGACATGTTGCAGAAGCCCTTACTTACAAAGCATTTGATAAGAAGTACAGAAGCTGAATGAATTTATTCATAAAACCGCACGCAGGGAGGTATTTTAGTATGGAAGCAATGCAGAAAATCAAATGTTTAACTATAGAGGATTCCAATTTTCCAGATCGTTTGAGAAAACTTTCCGGAATGCCAAAAAAACTGTACTACATCGGAAACCTGCCAGATCCGAAGAAGCCTGCTGCAGCAGTGGTAGGTGCCCGCATGTGCAGTCCTTATGGCAGATGTCAGGCATTTAAATATGCAAGGACCATGGCAAGCTACGGTGTGCAGATCATCAGTGGAATGGCAAGAGGGATTGATGCAGAGGGGCATAAAGGTGCACTGGATACGGACACTCCTACTTTTGCAGTGCTGGGAAGCGGAGTGGACGTGTGTTATCCCAATTCCAACAGATGGCTTTATCAGCGGATCCTGGAAAAAGGCGGCGGGATCATCAGCGAGCTTCCCCCGGGCTCTCCGCCTGTGAACTGGGCTTTTCCGGCAAGAAACCGGATCATCAGCGGACTTTCCGATGCTGTTCTTGTGGTAGAAGCCAAGGAACAGAGCGGTTCCCTGATCACTGCAAACTTTGCCCTGGAACATGGACACAGTGTTTATGCCCTTCCGGGAGCTGTGACAGAGGAACTGAGCAGAGGCTGCAACAAGCTGATTTTCGATGGTGCAGGAATCGCTTACAGCCCGGAAATCATGCTTATGGAATGGGGAATCGAGGCAAAAAACAGACCTCAAAATGTGGAAAAAAAGAAGTTGGGGCTTGCGCCGGATTTGGATTTGGTGTATAGTGGTCTCGATTTACGACCTGAAAATCTGGATAATTTAATACGAAAAACCGGTTTTTCAGCATCAAAAGTCTGTGCTCTTCTGACAGAACTTCAGCTAATGGGGCTTGTGGGAGAGACAGGCAGACAATACTACAGAATATCAGGGGGATAATTTGTAGTGTATGTAGACTGAATACAAAGTAGGAGAGGTAGTATGGCTAAATATCTGGTGATAGTTGAGTCACCTGCAAAAGTAAAGACAATAAAGAAATTTCTTGGGGCAAATTATGAGGTAGAGGCATCTAACGGACATGTCCGTGATTTTCCCAAGAGTCAGTTTGGAATAGATGTGGAGAATGATTTTGAGCCGAAATATATAACCATCCGCGGCAAGGGGGAATTGCTTGCCAAACTTCGCAAGGCAGCCAAAAAAGCTGATAAGATTTATCTTGCCACTGACCCTGACCGTGAAGGAGAAGCAATTTCCTGGCACTTGATGCAGGCTCTGAAAGAAAATCCGGATAAAATGCACCGAATCACTTTCAACGAGATCACAAAGACTGCTGTAAAGGATTCCCTGAAGCATGCACGAGGTCTGAATATGAATCTTGTAGATGCACAGCAGGCGAGAAGAATGCTGGACCGTATGGTGGGGTATACCATCAGCCCGCTTCTCTGGGCGAAAGTAAAGAGAGGCTTAAGTGCTGGCCGTGTGCAGTCTGTTGCACTTCGCATCATCTGTGACAGGGAGGAGGAGATTAATTCTTTTATCCCGGAAGAATACTGGAGCCTGAATGGTGAATTCCTTGTGGATGGCGAAAAAAAGCCTCTGGAGGCTAAATTCTACGGAACAGACAAGAAGATGGATATCCACAATAAAGCTGAGATGGACGAGATTCTTAAGGCTCTTAAGAACGAAGAATTTGAGATCTCTGAGGTGAAAAAAGGCGAGAGAATTAAGAATGCTCCGCTTCCTTTTACTACCAGTACCCTTCAGCAAGAGGCATCCAAAACACTGAATTTTTCCACCCAGAAGACTATGCGTCTGGCACAGCAGCTTTATGAGGGCGTTGACATCAAGGGCAACGGTACTGTAGGTGTGATCACATACCTTCGTACTGATTCTGTACGTATTTCTGATGAGGCAGATGCGGCAGCAAGAAGCTACATCGGCAGCCAGTATGGAGAAGAATATGTGTCAGAAACTGCCAAGACAGTGAAGAAGGGACAGAAGATCCAGGATGCTCATGAGGCTATCCGCCCAACTGATATCAGCCGTACACCTGTACAGATAAAAGAATCCCTTACACGAGATCAGTTCCGTTTGTATCAGCTGATCTGGAAGCGTTTTGCGGCCAGCCGTATGGCTCCTGCAAAGTATGAGACTACCTCTGTAAAAGTGGCTGGTGGAGATTATACGTTCACTGTGTCCGCCTCCAAGGTGGCATTTGACGGCTTCCTTTCGGTATATATGCAGGAAGAGGATATGAAGAAGGGAAATGTGTTAAGCCAGAGCCTGAGCAAAGGCATGAAGCTGAAACTGAAAGAGTTAAAGCCGGAACAGCATTTTACCCAGCCGCCGGCACATTATACAGAGGCGTCCCTGGTAAAGACCATGGAGGAACTTGGAATCGGCCGTCCGAGTACTTATGCGCCGACCATCACCACCATTATCAGCCGCCGTTATGTTTCCAAGGAGCAGCGTAACCTTTATGTGACAGAGCTGGGCGAGGTGGTAAACAGTATTATGAAACAGGCGTTCCCAAGCATTGTGGACGTGAATTTCACGGCTACCATGGAGGGACTTCTGGACTGTGTGGAGAATGGTACTGTACAGTGGAAGACAGTAGTCCGGAACTTCTATCCGGATCTGAAACATGATGTGGATGCTGCCCAGGAAGAGCTGGAGAAAGTAGACATCCATGATGAAGAGACCGATGTGATCTGTGATAACTGTGGTCGTCATATGGTGATTAAATATGGTCCTCACGGACGTTTCCTTGCATGCCCGGGATTTCCGGAATGCCGCAATACCAAGCCTTACTATGAAAAGATTGGTGTAGCCTGCCCGAAGTGTGGTAAGGAAGTGGTGCTTAAGAAGACGAAGAAAGGCCGTAAGTATTACGGCTGTGAAGATAATCCGGAATGTGACTTTATGTCATGGCAGAAGCCATCGGATAAGAAATGTCCGGTGTGCGGAAGCTACATGGTGGAAAAAGGAAATAAACTGGTGTGCAGCCAGGAAACCTGCGGCTATGTAGAAGCCAGGCCGAAGGATGAAAAAGAAAATTAAGGTTGCTGTGAAGCTCGCGAACAGTAACAAATTAAGAAGTTTTCGGGAAAGATCCCCTGCAAGGCAGATGTATTATGTTTTGCAGGGGATTTTTTAAATAAAAGCTCTATTACTTCCATTGTTTGATGAATAGTTTCAAAAACGTGATATTTTCAGAAAAGCTAAACAAAATTGAAAAATAGTAAAAAATAGCTTGTAAATAGTTTGAAAAACGTGTAGTATTAGAATAACAGGTAAAGTCAGAGCATGCCTGAAAAATGCTTTCTGCAAAATCTCCTGCAAAGTGGAGCGTACAGATTGCGGGAGTGGGTTTTCAAACAGGCTCTCATGTAACAAAAGCGAAGGGAGGACAAAATGAGCGTTCAGTTACTTGATAAAACAAGAAAAATCAATAAACTTCTCCATAACAGCAGTTCCAGTAAGGTGGTTTTTAATGATATCTGCCAGGTCCTGATGGATACTTTAAGTTCTAATATCCTGGTTCTCAGCAAGAAAGGCAAGGTGCTTGGTGTAAGCTTTTGCCCGGGAGTTGAGGAAATCCAGGAGCTGATAGCTGATGAGGTGGGCGGTCATGTTGACCCTCTGCTGAATGAGCGTTTTTTAGGGGTATTATCTACCAAAGAGAACGTGAATCTTCAGACACTTGGCTTTGAGCATGTTTCCAGCAGCTATCAGGGAATCATCAATCCTATTGATATTGCAGGAGAACGTCTTGGAACGGTGTTTATGTACCGCAAGGATCGTCCATATGATATTGAGGATATTATTGTCAGTGAATACGGCACTACAGTTGTAGGTCTTGAGATGATGCGGGCTGTACATGAAGAGAATGCTGAGGAAGACCGAAAGAAACAGGTTGTAAAATCTGCTTTTAACACACTTTCTTTCTCTGAACTGGAAGCTATCATCCACATTTTTGATGAGCTTGACGGAGATGAGGGAATTCTTGTTGCCAGCAAGATTGCAGACAGAGTAGGTATTACCAGATCAGTAATCGTAAATGCACTCCGCAAGTTCGAGAGCGCAGGCGTTATTGAGTCCCGGTCATCCGGTATGAAGGGAACCTATATCAAGGTTCTCAATGAAGTGATCTTTGATGAATTAGAAGAGATTAAGGCCCAGAGAAATAAAAAGGCCTGAGTGAATTCAATAAATAATAAACAAGTGTACAGAAGAACTGTTTTCCTTTGAACGTGTTTGAAAAAGGCTTTCTGCAAATTGTGAGGTGCAGATTGCGGGAATGATTTTTCAAACACGCTCTGGAGGGCAGTTCTTTTTTGTGTATAACAGGAAACTTCGTTGGAATTCATGATTTCACAAAAAAACTTTACCAGGCAGTCTTCAGAAGCTTCGAAATAGAAAAAAATTCAGAAAATTTTTAAAGTGAGAAAACAAGAGAAAAAAAGAGCATAAAAGAGAATAAAAAAGAATATACTTAAAAATACAACTATGAAAAGAGTTGCACAAATAACGATAATTCAATAATATAATGGACAGTGATTAGCACTCGGCAATAATGAGTGCTAGCAAGGAAAAGAAAAGCAATTCTAAAGGAGGACATAGATCATGAAATTAGTTCCATTAGGCGACAGAGTTGTATTAAAACAGTTAGAAGCAGAAGAGACAACAAAATCCGGTATCGTTCTTCCAGGACAGGCACAGGAGAAACCACAGCAGGCAGAAGTAATCGCAGTAGGACCTGGCGGAGTTGTTGACGGCAAAGAAGTGAAAATGGAAGTTACTGTAGGCGACAAGGTTATCTATTCCAAATATTCAGGAACAGAGGTTAAGCTTGACGGTGAAGAGTATATCATTGTAAAACAGAGCGATATTCTTGCAATTGTGAAATAAGACATAACCTTATAAATAACTTGAAATCAGGAGGATGATTCATTATGGCAAAAGAGATTAAATATGGCGCAGAAGCCAGAACAGCATTAGAGGCTGGTGTAAATAAACTTGCTGATACCGTAAGAGTAACACTTGGACCGAAAGGAAGAAACGTAGTACTTGATAAACAGTTCGGTGCTCCGCTTATCACAAACGATGGTGTTACAATCGCAAAAGAGATCGAGCTTGAGGATGCTTTCGAGAACATGGGAGCTCAGCTGATCAAGGAAGTTGCATCCAAGACAAACGATGTAGCTGGTGACGGTACTACAACTGCTACTGTACTTGCCCAGGCAATGGTTCATGAAGGAATGAAGAATCTGGCAGCAGGTGCTAACCCGATCGTTATGAGACGCGGTATGAAGAAAGCTACAGATGCTGCTGTAGAAGCAATCAAGAACATGAGCCAGAAAGTAAGCGGAAAGAAACAGATCGCAAACGTTGCATCTATTTCCGCCGGAGATAAAGAAGTCGGAGAGCTTGTTGCAAATGCAATGGAAAAAGTTTCCAACGACGGTGTTATTACTGTAGAAGAGTCCAAGACCATGCACACAGAGCTTGACCTTGTAGAAGGTATGCAGTTTGACCGTGGATATATTTCCGCATACATGTCCACTGATATGGAGAAGATGGAAGCAAACCTTGAGGATCCATATATTCTGATCACAGACAAGAAAATCTCCAACATTCAGGAAGTTCTTCCGCTGCTGGAGCAGATCGTACAGGCTGGAGCAAAACTTCTTATCATCGCTGAGGATGTTGAGGGTGAGGCTCTTACCACTCTGATCGTAAACAAATTAAGAGGAACCTTCCAGGTAGTAGCTGTAAAAGCTCCTGGCTATGGTGACAGAAGAAAAGAAATGCTTCAGGATATCGCAATTCTGACAGGTGGTACTGTAATTTCTGACGAGGTAGGTCTTGAACTGAAAGATGCTACAATGGCTCAGTTAGGACGTGCAAAATCTGTTAAAGTTGCAAAAGAGAATACTGTTATTGTCGATGGTATGGGAGATAAAGAAGCAATTGCCAATCGTGTTGCCCAGATCCGTGCTCAGATTGAGGAGACAAAATCTGATTTCGACAGAGAGAAGCTTCAGGAAAGACTTGCAAAACTTGCTGGTGGTGTAGCAGTGGTTCGTGTTGGTGCAGCTACTGAGACTGAGATGAAAGAAGCAAAACTTCGTATGGAAGATGCTCTTGCAGCTACCAGAGCAGCTGTTGAAGAAGGAATCATTGCAGGAGGCGGTTCTGCATATATCCACGCTTCCAAAGAGGTTGCAAAACTTGCAGCAGGTCTTGAGGGAGATGAGAAGACTGGTGCAAACATCATCCTGAAAGCACTGGAAGCTCCGCTGTTCCGTATTGCTGCTAATGCAGGTCTTGAAGGTGCAGTTATCATCAACAAAGTAAGAGAGTCTGAGCCAGGTGTTGGTTTTGATGCTCTGAACGACAAATATGTAAACATGGTAGACGAGGGAATCCTTGATCCTGCAAAGGTTACAAGAAGTGCTCTTCAGAACGCAACAAGTGTTGCTTCTACTCTGCTTACAACTGAGTCTGTTGTTGCAAATATCAAAGAAGATACTCCGGCAATGCCAGCTGGCGGTCAGGGTATGGGAATGATGTAATTTCCGGCAGCGGAAAACAGAACGGAAAATCCATGAAAGGATTTTTGAAGGTATAATTCAGAACTCATAAGGGTCGGTGTCAAAGACGCTGGCCCTTTTGCATTCAATAAAAGTCATTTTTTACAGTAACTGTGTACTGTTACTGTTCACTGGTAACGTTCCGCGAGGCGTTTTTTGTGAACAAAGTTCACAGAAAACCCGAGAATTGCGGCGCGAAATCATGCGAATGCATGATTTCTGTGCATCGCGAAGCGCGTTACTGTGAACGGAGTGAACAGTAACTGTGTACTGGCAATATTCCGCGTTTTATCAGGAACGATGTTCACAGGAAAACTTTTGTGTGTTATACTTAAAACAACATGCCGGCTGGCAAAAAAACAAAGGAGAATTGTAATATGAGCGATTTGTATTCTGAGCTGCTTGTAAAAAAAGAGCGGACCGCAAAGGACAGGCTGGTAAAAGGCAGTATCATTGCACTGATCGTGCTTCTGGTACTCGCAGGTCTGTTTATCATGCCCCTGCTTCTGATCGCGGCAATTGTGCTGGGAGTCTGTGCCTATCTTTTTATCTTTCCAGGCACTGATCTGGAATTTGAGTACCTGTTTGTAAACGGAGAACTTGACATTGACAAGATCATGGCAAAGTCCAAGAGAAAAAGAGTAAAAAGCCTGAACATCACAGAATGTGATATTATGGCACCTCTTAACTCACATAGAATGGACTATTACAACAGCAACCAGAAGCTGAAAGTACAGGATTTTTCCTCCGGAAATCCGGAACATAAGCGTTTTGCAATTGTCTGCCGCGATGGCGCAGATACCTGCAAAGTAATTATCGAGCCAGATGAAATATTGGCAAAAACCATGAGAAATACTGCTCCGAGCAAAGTATTTTTAGATTAATTTACTAGATTGACACACTTTTAGTTTTTTGCTACACTAATCTACAAACCAAAGACACAATAAGACAAGGGAGGAAAAGCAATGGGTACTATCATTGGTGAAGGCATTACTTTCGACGACGTCCTTTTAGTTCCGGCGTACTCCAAAGTAATCCCGAATCAAGTTGACGTTTCAACTTACCTTACAAAGAAGATTAAACTGAACATTCCCATGATGAGTGCAGGAATGGACACCGTTACTGAGTACAATATGGCGATTGCCATGGCACGTCAGGGAGGTATCGGTATCATTCACAAGAACATGTCTATCGAGGCGCAGGCAGAAGAGGTGGACAAGGTTAAGCGTTCTGAGAATGGTGTTATCACAGATCCATTTTTCTTATCTCCGGAACATACATTGAAGGATGCCAATGACTTAATGGCGAAATTCCGTATTTCCGGTGTCCCGATCACAGAAGGCAAGAAGCTGGTAGGTATTATTACCAACCGTGATCTGAAGTTTGAGACAGATTTTAGCAAGAAGATCAAAGAGTCCATGACATCTGAGGGACTGATCACAGCCAAAGAAGGTATTACACTGGAAGAGGCGAAAGAGATCCTTGCGAAATCCCGTAAAGAGAAATTACCCATTGTAGATGATGATTTTAACTTAAAAGGACTTATCACCATCAAGGATATTGAGAAACAGATCAAATATCCTCTGGCTGCCAAAGATGAACAGGGACGTCTTCTCTGTGGGGCTGCTGTTGGTATTACCGCCAACGTGCTTGCCCGTGTAGACGCACTTGTGAAGGCAAATGTTGATGTCATCGTTGTTGATTCTGCTCATGGTCATTCTGAGAATATCCTCCGTGCTGTACGAGAGATCAAGGCTGCATATCCGGAGCTGCAGGTTATCGCAGGAAACGTTGCCACAGGAGCCGCTACTAAGGCTCTGATCGATGCTGGTGTAGATGCAGTTAAGGTCGGAATCGGACCTGGTTCTATCTGTACCACCCGTGTAGTTGCTGGTATTGGTGTACCGCAGATCACAGCAGTCATGGATTGCTATGAGGTTGCCAAGAGATATGGTATTCCGATTATTGCAGACGGTGGTATCAAGTATTCAGGCGATGTTACCAAGGCAATCGCAGCTGGTGCAAACGTTTGTATGATGGGAAGCATGTTCGCCGGATGCGATGAGAGCCCGGGAACTTTCGAGTTATATCAGGGAAGAAAATATAAAGTATACCGTGGAATGGGATCCATTGCAGCTATGGAGAATGGCAGCAAGGACCGTTACTTCCAGGAGAATGCCAAGAAGCTTGTTCCGGAAGGTGTGGAAGGACGTGTTGCATACAAGGGACACCTTGAGGACACTGTATTCCAGCTGATCGGAGGACTTCGCTCCGGTATGGGATACTGTGGAGCTGAGAATATTGAAGCACTGAAACAGAATGGTAAATTCGTGAAGATTTCTGCTGCTTCCCTGAAAGAGTCTCACCCACATGACATTCACATTACAAAAGAAGCACCGAACTACAGTGTGGATGACAAATAATGAAAAGAAAATCTGCAAGGCCGTCTTTTTCAAGGCGGCCTTCTTTTAACAAAAGAGAAAAAACAGATAAGGGCGGCAGAATCCGTCAGAGAAATCAGCGTCTGGCATTACTGGTGCTTCTTTTGCTTCTGGTTGTGACAGGAGTGGTTATTCTGATGGTAAGGAAAGGACAGAAGCAGGAGGAAAGTGCAGAGACATTCCAGGAAACGAATGATCATACGAATTATGGACCGGAAGAATGGATGTCCCAGGGTGCTCCCTACATAGATGTACAATTATTGACTCCAAATGAGTATTCCAGGCCTCAGCTGCCCCTGAATGGAGCTGATTACATAGCGATCCATTATACAGCCAATCCCGGTGCCACAGCCCAGAATAACAGGGATTATTTTGAGAATCTTTCCATTTCTCATGAGGCGAAAGTAAGCAGCCATTTTGTAGTAGGACTGGAGGGTGAAGTGATCCAGTGTATTCCTACCTCGGAGATGTCTTATGCGACTAACTCAAGGAATGTGGACAGTATTTCCATTGAGTGCTGTCATAAAGATGATACCGGCGTTTTTGAACAGGAAACTTATGATTCTGTGGTAAAGCTGGCTGCATGGCTGTGCGCCCGATTTGGGCTGACCTCAGAGCAGGTGATCCGGCATTATGATGTGACAGGCAAGGAATGCCCCAAGTATTATGTGGATCATCCGGATGCCTGGGAGCAGATGAAGGCGGATATCAGTGCACAGATCACAATAGATCAGGGCTTGATGGGGATTTCCTGAGAAAAAAGTACGGACTATATCCATAAATTTGCTTATGCAGGCATTGCGACCAGTAACCACAAAAAGTTACTGGTCATTGGTAACGTTCCGCGAGGTGTTTTTTGTGAACAAAGTTCACAGAAAACCCGAGAATCTCAGCGCGAAATCATGCGAATGCATGATTTCTGTGCATCGCGAAGCGTGTTACTGGTCACTCCGTGACCAGTAACCACAAAAAAATTGTACATAAAAGAAAAAGATTTCCCATCTTGAAATAACGAAAAAAATATTGTAGTATAAAAAAGAACTGCATGACTGGCGGATCGTGGGAATACCCACAGGGAGTGCAGTAATATCATTGTGTCGACCGCCTGGGCAGCCTGGAAGAGAGGCTTCCCAGGCGTTTTTTTATACACGCAGTCAACATTTACACGATTGATGAAAATCTGGTGGCTGCGGTAATATACTCATGTAAATTTCGAAAGGAGAACATCTGCATGGAAATGATAGCATTGGACAAAGAACTGAAGGAAAATTCTTACCCGGGACGAGGAATCATCATTGGCCGCAGCGCTGATGGAACGAAGGCAGTTACTGCTTACTTTATTATGGGAAGAAGTGAAAACAGCCGCAACCGTGTATTTGTGGAGGATGGCGAGGGAATCCGCACACAGGCATTTGACCCTTCCAAACTGGTAGATCCAAGCCTGATCATTTATGCACCTGTCCGCGTACTTGGAAATAAAACAATCGTGACAAATGGTGACCAGACAGACACTATTTACGAAGGAATGGATCATCAGCTCACTTTCGAGCAGTCTTTACGTTCCAGAGAGTTTGAGCCAGATGCACCAAACTATACACCACGTATTTCCGGAATTATGCATGTGGAGAACGGCTCTTACAGTTATGCAATGTCCATTTTGAAAAGCAATAATGGAGATCCTTCCTCCTGCAACCGTTACACTTTTGCATATCAGAATGCAAAGGCCGGTGAGGGACATTTTATCCATACTTATAAATGTGATGGAAACCCGCTGCCAAGCTTTGAGGGTGAGCCGAAGCTTGTTCAGATTCCGGATAACATGGATGAGTTTGCAGATATGTTGTGGGAGAGCCTGAATGAAGACAATAAGGTTTCACTTTTTGTGAGATACATTGATATCGAGACTGGTAAATATGAATCAAAAATTATCAACAAGAATCACTGAAAATAAAGCTTTCCGTTTTGGGTAAATTATATTCACAAAACGGAATGCCTCACGGAATAGTACCTACTGAATCGTTACCTTAAAAGATAAAATGGAGGAGATAACCATGAAAGAGTTAGAATTAAAATACGGCTGTAACCCAAATCAGAAACCATCTAAAATATACATGGAAGATGGAAGTGAACTGCCAATTAAAGTACTTTCCGGAAAACCTGGATATATTAATTTTCTGGATGCCTTTAACGGCTGGCAGCTGGTGCGTGATCTGAAAAAGGCAACCGGACTTCCCGCAGCTACTTCATTTAAACATGTTTCCCCGGCAGGTGCTTCCATTGGTCTTCCGCTCACAGAGACGCTTGCAAAAATCTACTGGGTAGAGGATATGGACTGGCAGAATTTTTCGCCGCTTGCCTGTGCATATGCCCGTGCAAGAGGCGCAGACAGAATGTCTTCCTTCGGTGATTTTATTTCCCTTTCTGATGTATGTGACAAAGACACAGCACTTCTGATCAAGAGAGAAGTTTCCGACGGTGTGATCGCTCCTGGTTATACAGAGGAGGCACTTGAGGTTCTGAAACAGAAGAAAAAAGGCAACTACAATGTAATTCAGATCGATCCGGAATATGTACCGGCTCCATTAGAGCATAAGCAGGTGTTCGGCGTTACTTTTGAGCAGGGAAGACAGGAGCTTGCAATTGATGATGAGTTGATTTCCAACATCGTAACTGAGAATAAAGAATTATCTGAGGAAGCAAAGCGTGATATGAAAGTTTCCCTGATCATTCTGAAATACACCCAGTCCAATTCCGTATGCTATGTAAAAGACGGACAGGCAATCGGAGTTGGTGCAGGACAGCAGTCAAGAGTTCACTGTACACGTCTTGCAGGACAGAAAGCAGATAACTGGTTCCTTCGCCAAAGCCAGAAAGTATTGAATCTTCCATTTAAGGAAAGTATTTCAAGAGCTGAGCGCGACAATGCTATTGATGTTTACATTGGCGATGAGTATATGGATGTTCTGGCGGATGGAAACTGGGAAAAGACATTCACAGAGAAACCTGCAGTTTTCACAAAGGAAGAGAAGAGAGCATGGCTGGATCAGATGACAGATGTAACATTAGGATCTGATGCGTTCTTTCCATTCAGCGACAATATTGAGCGAGCTTACAAAAGTGGCGTGAAATATATTGCACAGCCAGGCGGTTCTGTGAGAGATGCAGACGTAATCGATACCTGCAATAAATACAATATAGCAATGGCATTTACCGGAATTAGATTATTCCATCACTAAATCGTGGCTGAAAAATCATTCCTGCAATTGAGACGCACATCTTGCGGAAAGTTTTTTTTACATGTTTTAAGAAAAAATATTGGATTCTGGACAGAATAATAAAATGAAGTAATAAAAGGTCTTGTACAAAGTGCAAAGAACTGAAAACTCTTATTGAAAGATGAGTCAATAGAGAATCTTCAGATAGAAAAGCAAATTGTACAAGGCTTTTTTGTTTAAAATAAGATGTCCTTTATAAATTATTTCCGAAAGAATAAGCGGGATTTTCTTATGAAGTATACAAGAGACAGTGACCGCTTTGTAAGGCGGATTCAGACACAAAAAAGCTCCGACTAAATCGGAGCCTCAGAGCGATAGACGGGGCTCGAACCCGCGGTCTCGACCTTGGCAAGGTCGCGCGTTACCAACTACGCCACTATCGCATTTATTGCTGTCAACTGTTTTCCTCAGCGACAAAACATATAATACAGTATAAAATCTATTTTGTCAAATGTTTTTTTGAAAAAAATGAAATAATGTTTTTTTTAATGAAAAAATAAAAAAGCTACAATAATAAATGTGAAAAATTTCTAAAAAGCCTGATGGGATTTGAAATAAGAAAATAGCTGTGCTATGATAAACAAAGAGTAGAGGGGAAAATTGAACAGATCAGGAGATATAAATTCATGAAAAAAAGATTTCTGGTTATGGCAGTATGTGTTTCTGCATGTATGCCTGTTTCTGCGCTTGGAGCGGAAATAGCCGGTCCGGCCATTTCAGGTACAGCACAGGAAAATACTGATAATAAAGAAGAAACAGTTTCAGAAGAAGCTATCGAAAAAAAGGATTCCGGGAAAATCGAGGACGAGATTACGGAAGTCCAGGATACTGTCACAGTAGCGGCAGATACAGATGTATTAGATTATCCTGGCAGAAAAGAGGGTTCTGTGATCGGTGAAGTGCTGGAAGAAGATGAAATCAGCCGTACAGGTACTATTGATGATATCTGGAGCAGGATTCTATTTGAGGATGATAATGGAGAAGAACAGGTGGGATATATCCCAACCTCTGTTTTGGAGGAGTATGAAGATAAGGATCAGGTAGCTTCAGATGCAACCTCAGATGGAACTGTAGAAGCAGGAATTATACATAAAAGTACAGGAGAGGGCGTATTTGCAGAAGCAGTAGAAGGTGTTACCCAGACAGGGGGAAATGCAGGTGTTCTTGAAGGACAGCCGATTATGGTTTCCGCAGACAGCAGCCTTCGTCCACTTGGTGTTTTCCATATTACCCATTACTGCCAGTGCAGCATTTGCTGCGGTCCGTGGGCAAACGGAATCACATCCACAGGTGTGACAGCTACCACGAACCGTACTATTGCAGTAGATCCAACTGTAATTCCTTACGGTTCTAAAGTAGTTATCAATGGACAGGTCTATGTGGCAGAAGACTGCGGCGGCGCCATTAAGAACAACCGCATTGATATTTATATGGGAAGCCATGCGGAAGCATTGAACAGCGGTGTATTTGATGTAGAAGTTTATCTTTTGGAAGAGGGATCATCCGTTCAGGGTATAGAAGGGATTCAGGAAGGGAATCAAGAATAATATGAAAATTTTGTGAAAAATTGTGCATATTTAGTTCGAAAATGTACTAGCCAATGCGGTACTTCTAGTGTATAATATTTAGGCAGACACTGCCATGACGTGAATTATGGGAAATTAGAAGGAAAATATGGCAGATTTACAGGATAACAAATAGATAAGGTGAAAACGAAATTATGGTAAAAGTAAAAATTAGCGACTGGAAAGCTGATTCATCCATGGATGAGGCTTATAAGGCACTTCGTACAAACATTCAATTTTGCGGTGCCGACAAAAAGGTGATTGCATTTACAAGCTGTACCCCGAATGAAGGAAAGAGTAATGTAACTTTCCATCTTGCAGCTTCCCTGGCAGAGAGTGGTAAATCTGTACTTTTGATTGATGCAGACCTTCGTAAATCCGTACTTATGGGACGTGTACAGGTTGAGGAAGAAGTGAAGGGACTGACCCACTACCTGTCCAAGCAGGCGAAACTGCAGGACGTTATCTGCGCAACCAATCTTCCCAAGTTTCACATTATTTTTTCCGGTGTTGTACCGCCGAACCCGGCAGAGCTTTTAGGAAGCAGACAGTTTAAAGACATGATCCGTGTTGTAAGAGATGTATATGATTACATTATCATAGATACACCGCCTCTTGGACGAGTAATCGACTGTGCAGTTGTGGCGGATTCCTGCGATGGAACTGTCATTGTAATTGAATCCGGTAGTATCAGCTACCATTTTGTACAGGAGATCAAGGGGCAGCTGGAGAAGACCAACTGTCCGATCATCGGTGCAATTTTGAACAAGGTAGATACTAAGGAATATGGTAAATACGGTAAGTATGGTAAATATGGCAAATATGGCAAGTACGGAGAATACGGAAAATATTGATCCGTCATTATTCGAGATTGCTATATGAAGAGATTGGAAATGGGCGAAGCGAATGAAAGGTATTTATGATATTCACTGTCATATTGTTCCGGGAGTTGATGATGGAGCGAAGGATCTCAAAACATCTGTACGCATGCTCCAGAAGGAATATGATGATGGTGTCCGCAACATTATTGCCACTCCGCATTTTCGATATGATATGTTTGAGCCGTCTCTGGAACAGGTTAAGAAGCAGTTCCTTCGTGTGAGGAAGGCTGCCGCTGAGATTGGAGAAGACGGTATTCAGATGTATCTGGGCTGCGAGCTTCATTCCAGTATGGATATGACAGACTGTCTGAAAAAAGGGGAAAGACTTACCATGTCAGGTTCCCGTTATGTGTTAACGGAGTTTCGGACTTCAGACGAAAAGTCCTATATCAGGGAACGGGTGCAGGCATTGATCCGGAAAGGGTATTATCCTATTATCGCACATGTAGAACGCTATCATTCGGTAGTAAAAAACGGTCTGGATTTTATTGATGAACTCAGGGATATGGGTGCCTATATTCAGATGAATGCGGACAGTATTATTGGTGAGGATGGCTTTATGATCAAGCGTTTCTGCAAGAAAGTAATTAAAGAAGAAATGTTGGATTTTGTGGGGTCTGACGGTCATGATCTGGCCAGACGAACGCCTCACATTGGCAAATGTTACGACAAAATTGAAAAAATGATGGGTACGGATTACGCGGATATGATTTTTATCAGCAATCCGGAGTGCATTATAAATAACGAGAGATTTTGACTTTTATATATGGGATGTCGTTGGAAACGATGTATCTGTTTAGAAAAAGTAAAGAAAATTACAGGGTAACGGAGAAGAAGAATGGAAAATCAGGTTACAAATAATAACGATGAAATTGAAATCGATTTAGGTGAGATTTTTCACCTGATTCTTAGCAGGCTGGGAGTGATTATTCTTTCCGGTATCATTCTGGGTGTGATTTCCATTATCGGAACAATGCTTTTTATCACTCCACAGTATGAATCTACCACGAAGATCATGGTGCTGAATAAACAGGACAGCAATACACTGACCAGTGCTGATATGCAGACCAGTACACAGCTGACTAAGGACTATGCGGAACTTATTAAGAGCCGTACAGTTCTTGAAGGTGTAATTGCACAGCTGAATCTTAATATTACCTATCAGCAGCTGCTTGGCAAACTGACGGTAGATACTTCTACAGACAGCCGTATTGTAACGATCATAGTATCTGATGAAGATCCATATACAGCAAGCGAGATGGCCAATGCTATCCGTGATATGGCAGCAGAGCACATTCAGTCAGTTATGGATATTGAGGCGGTTAACGTAGTTGACAGCGCAAACATCCCAAGTGAAAAAGCCAGCCCAAGCCTTGCGAAGAATGGTGTGATCGGTGGACTTTTAGGTGTTATCATTGCAATGGCGATTGTGATCATCATTTATCTTACAAATGATACGATCAAGGTTGAGGAAGATGTAGAGCGTTATCTTGGACTTTCTGTTCTGGGAAGCATTCCATATTCAGAGAAAGAAAGCAGATCCAAGAAACAGAAATCAAGAAAACGTCGCTGATGAAATTGAGTATAAGGAGCTGCAGATATGCGTAAATGGTTGATTGTTTTAATGGCGGCAGTGGCAATAGGAGCGACCGGAATCCTGGGATGGCTGTATATGAGGCAGGATCGCAAGGGACCGGAAATTACCATTGCAGAGAGCAAGAAAAACAGCTACACTTCGGATATGACAACGGAAGATCTTCTGGAAGGAGTAAAAGCTGTTGACAAGAGAGATGGAGATGTTTCAGCCAGCCTGACAGTTGAGAATGTTTATCCAAATGAAAAAGGGGATGAAGTCACAGTTGTTTATGTTGCAAAGGATAACAGTAACAATGTAACAAAGGTAACTTATCATATGACTTCCGAGGGAAATCTTATGGGATTTACTTCAGAAACCAAAACTTCTTCTGACAATACAGATACAGATGCAGAAACGGATGAAGCCCTGCAGGATGAAAATGAGACTGATTCAGAAGATGAAGAAGAACCAGAAATGACAGAAGAAGAAAAAGCGCAGGAAAGGGAAGAAGAAAAGATTGACCAGCTGAACCCTCAGGATCCGCGTTTTTATCTGAATACTTACTACGTTGAAATTGCCAAGGGAACACAGATTGACAGACTGAGTTATGTCAAAGACATTCAGGATGATAAAGATTCAACAAGTGATCTATACCGTAAAATTCAGATCACTGGAGCTGTTGATGTGAATACTCCGGGTACTTATGAACTGACTTATTATGTTGTTGACTCCAATGGCAATGCTTCAAACGGAGCTGTTCTGACAATTGTAGTAAAATAATGATTACTGTGAACGGAGTGAACATTAATCAATAGCGACTGCTGGTTATGAAAGAACCGGCAGAAAGATTCCTTTTTGACCATGCACATGTACATAGGAGCAAATATATGAGATCTACCATATGGAAGAAGACCCTTATCTGCCTTGGCGCGGTGCTGTTTCTGGAAAGCCCGGCTGTGAGTACGGCGTTTGCATATACAGTAAAGGCAGAGAATACGGATGCTGAAGCGGCCACCAGCAATATCAAGAGTATTTTGCTGATCGGACAGGACAAAAGAGAGGGAGAGTCCCGTCAGCGTTCCGATTCCATGATTCTTGCTACATTGGACAAGGATCAGGGTACTGTAAGCCTGACCTCTTTTATGAGAGATCTTTATGTTGCCATTCCTGGATATTCGACTACTCGTATTAATGCGGCTTACGCATATGGAGGAATGGATCTTTTGGACCAGACTCTGGAAGAAAATTTCGGAGTAAAGATAGATGGAAATGTGGAAGTGGATTTTGAAGTTTTCCAGGTTCTGGTTGACAAGGTTGGAGGAATAGATCTGGAGTTGACTCAGGCGGAAGCAGATTATATCTGCGGACGAGATCAGAGTGTTCTTTACCCTCAGCCTCTTCGAAGCGACTGGAATCTTCAGGAAGGAATGAACCATCTGGATGGAGAACAGGCACTTATCCATGCACGCAACCGTTCTATTGGAAATTCCGATTATCGGAGAACAGAGCGGCAGCAGGAAGTACTTATGGCTGCTTTTGCCAAGATAAAAGATCTGGGAGTTTTTGATATTGCAGGTCTGGTTAAGGATGTTCTTCCAATGGTTACTACGGATCTTTCTTTGTGGGATATAACCGGATATGCCATGGATGTGATGAACATCGGTACAGATGAAATTGCATCATACCGGATTCCGGAGGATGGAGCCTACACACCTCAGACGATTGACGGCATGCAGGTTCTGGTTCCTGATCTTGAGCAGAATCGGCAATATCTTCAGCAGATCCTGTATCACGCAGGTGAATAAGAATTAAAAAGAATTAAGACGGTTCGCACCACACGAACCGTCTTTTACGCTATAATAACGAAATAAAAGCAGCTGTTGAGTTCCTTTGCAGTTACACACTGTCTGCTGAACCATTATAAAAATAAATTATAGAAATATATAGACAGCAATCAGAATTGAAAGCGGGTGGAGGATAAGTGGAATTGCTTGAATGGATACATAATATTGATGCACAGATTCTGCTTTTTATACAGCAGTATTTAAGAAGTGATCTGTTTACCTGGCTGTGGAAGGGAATTACCTTTCTAGGAGACGGAGGCTGGTTCTGGATTGTTTTGGGGCTGCTCTTTCTTTTTCCAAAGAAGACAAGAAAGGCAGGTGTAACCGCACTTCTGGCACTGGCTATAGGGGCAGTGGTTACGAATTTATGCCTTAAGGATCTGGTAGCGCGTATAAGACCTTATGATTCTGTGGAGGGACTTGTGCCTCTGGTTGCCAGGCTGAAGGACTATTCTTTTCCATCAGGTCATACCTGCGCATCTTTTGCCTGTGCAGGCGTATATTATAAAGCCTTTCCTGGAAAATGGGGAAAAGCAGCCATGGTCCTGGCAGTACTGATCGCTTTGTCCCGATTGTACGTGGGAGTACACTATCCTACAGATGTGCTGGCTGGAGCCCTTGTAGGCACTTTTAGTGCGTTGGCGGCGCTGAAGCTAGAGCACGCTCTAGTCAGATATTATGAAGAACGAAAAGCCAAATAAAGATAAGGGAGAATTTATGGAAGAGAAAAAAACACAGACAGTCTGTCCATACGCAAAAAAGTGCGGTGGGTGCCAGTATCAGGGTGTGCCTTATTCCGCACAGCTTAAAAAGAAACAAAATCAGGTACAGGGGCTTTTGAAGAAGTTTGGGAATGTGAAGCCGGTAATTGGAATGAAAGATCCTTATTTTTACCGGAATAAAGTTCATGCTGTATTTGACCGTGACCGGAAGGGAAATATTATTTCTGGAATTTATGAGGCTGGTACCCACAGAGTGGTTTCTATTGAACAGTGTCTGATTGAGGATAAGAAGAGTCAGGAAATCATCCGTACCATTCGGGGAATGCTGAAGTCTTTTAAGATCAAAACATATGATGAGGATACCGGATATGGACTTCTGCGCCATGTACTGGTGCGTCGTGGCTTTTCTACAGGTGAGGTAATGGTAGTACTGGTGGTCGCCTCTCCTATTTTTCCATCCAAGAATAACTTTGTGAAGGCATTAAGAAAAGTTCATCCAGAGATCAGTACTGTGGTATTAAATATTAATGACAAAAATACAAGCATGGTTCTTGGCGAGCGGGAAATCGTACTTTATGGTAAGGGATTTATCCGTGATACCCTTTGTGGAAAATCCTTCCGTATTTCACCGAAATCCTTCTATCAGGTAAATCCAGTGCAGACCGAACTTCTTTATGGTAAAGCTGTGGAATTTGCAGGACTGACAGGGAAAGAAAAAGTCATTGATGCATATTGTGGAATTGGTACCATCGGTCTGGTAGCTTCTGGTAAGGCAAGAGAAGTGGTCGGAGTGGAACTGAATAAAGATGCAGTCAGGGATGCAAGGATCAATGCAAGAGAGAATAAGGTGGTAAACATATCTTTCCGCCAGGGTGATGCCGGTGAATTTATGGAGGCAATGGCAGAAGCTGGTGAAAAGGCAGATGTGGTATTTATGGATCCTCCCCGCTCAGGCAGCAGCGAGAAATTCCTGAATTCCGTAATAAAACTCTCTCCGAAGAAAATTGTTTACATTTCCTGTAACCCGGAAACACTTGCAAGAGACCTTAATTTCCTTACGAGAAAAAACTATATAGTTAAAGAAATCCAGCCTGTGGAAATGTTCTGTTTTACAGATCACACAGAAGTGGTGACCTGGCTGGAGCAAAAATAAGAAACTGTTGCTGTTTACAGGCTGTGCAGCGATGAAAATACATTCTGCAAGAAAAGGTATCCTGTCAGCAGGAAAAAGGAGGTACCTATGATGACGACCATAACTGGAATTATGGAGTGGGTTCTGGAGAATATTGCTGGTTTCGCCATTGTAATTTTTGAGTTTATTGGAGTTGCCATTATTATCTGGAGTGGAATTACTGGATTTATCAAGTGGCTGAAACATGCCGGAGATACTGGTGTCTATCTGGCGAGGGGACTTGCTATGGGACTGGAATTTAAAATGGGAAGTGAGATTCTTCGTACTGTAGTGGTACGTGAGTGGAAAGAAATCGGAATTGTAGCCGGAATTATTGCTCTTCGAGCAGCCCTTACGTTCCTGCTTCACTGGGAAATCAAGGAGGAAGAAAAAAGCGGCGGACATGAGGAATAGAGGTTCGCTGTTTATAGATGATATCTGCGGGTTTATAGGAGCACACATAAAGATTGATAAAGGTATAATAAACAATGGAAATGAAAGTAATTGCTCATATCAGAAGTGATTTTCCAACGAAATTTGGAATTCCCCATCAGAGCGGCAGAATACAGGAACTAAAGGCGGATATTATTTTTGAACCGGAATATCGGAACCATGAGGCATTTCGAGGGCTGGAAGAGTATACCCATATCTGGCTGATCTGGGAATTTTCACAGGCTGTCCGCAAGGAGTGGTCTCCTACAGTGCGTCCTCCAAGACTTGGGGGAAACGTCAGAATGGGCGTTTTTGCTACAAGGTCTCCTTTTCGTCCAAATCCCATAGGACTTTCCAGTGTAAGGCTGGAGAGCGTAGAGTTTTCTGAAAAGTATGGACCGGTGCTTCATGTATCAGGAGCGGATCTTATGGACGGAACACCTATTTATGATATAAAGCCCTATCTGGCTTACGTGGACAGCCATCCGGAAGCAGCGGGCGGATTTACCGACCAGATTCAGGATCATAAGCTGAAAGTAGAGTTTCCGGAAAAGCTTTTGAAGAAGATTCCAGAGGAAAAAAGAGAAGCACTTCTGGCTGTCCTTGCAAACGATCCAAGACCTGGGTATCAGAAAGACCCTGAAAGAAAATACGGAATGTCTTTTGGATCCTGGGATATTCATTTTAAAGTAGATGGAGAACAGCTGCAGGTATTGGAGGTATTTAACACTTTCACGAATTAAATCGAAAAAACCCTTGCAAAAAGTCGAATTTTTTCATAAAATGGAGAAAAAGTTTTTGAGGAGCATAAGGATTATGAGAAAAGTTGTAAAGTTTGGCGGAAGCTCCCTTGCAAATGCGGAGCAGTTTGAAAAAGTCGGAGATATTATCAGAAGTGAAGAGAGCAGACGTTTTGTTGTTCCTTCTGCACCAGGTAAGAGATTTGACGGGGACACGAAGGTAACAGATCTTCTTTACAGCTGTTATGACGCAGCTGCAAATGGCGGTGATTTTGAAAAGGTTTTAGAAGAAATCAAATCTCGTTATTATGAGATTATTAAAGGGCTTGGCCTTGCTCTTTCCATGGAAGAGGATTTCCAGTTGATCAAAGAGAATTTTAAAGCACAGATTGGCAGGGATTACGCCGCTTCCCGTGGAGAATATCTGAACGGCAAAGTGATGGCTGCTTATCTTGGTTATGAATTTGTGGATGCAGCAGAAGTAATCCGTTTTGATAAAAACGGAAATCTGGATTCAGAGAAGACAGACAAACTTTTGAACAAGCGTCTTTCCAAATGTGAGAATGCAGTTGTGCCGGGTTTTTATGGTGCAAAGGACGATGGAACTGTGACTACTTTTTCCAGAGGTGGTTCTGATGTGACTGGTTCTCTGGTTGCCAGGGCAATTAAGGCTGATATGTATGAAAACTGGACTGATGTATCCGGTTTCCTTGTAACAGACCCGAGAATTGTAAAGAATCCGGCTGTGATTGAGACCATCACATACCGTGAACTTCGTGAGCTTTCCTATATGGGAGCTACTGTTCTTCATGAAGATGCTATTTTCCCTGTAAGAAAAGAGGGAATTCCGATTAATATCCGCAACACCAACCGTCCGGAGGATAAGGGAACTTTTATTGTGGAGAGTACCTGCCGCAAGCCGAAATATACTATAACCGGTATTGCAGGAAAGAAGGGATTCTGTTCTATCAACATTGAGAAGTCCATGATGAACAGTGAAATCGGATTTGGCAGAAAAGTGCTTCAGGTATTTGAAGACCAGGGAATCAGTTTTGAGCATGTTCCATCTGGTATCGATACCATGACAGTATATGTTCACCAGGATGAGTTTGAAGAAAAGGAGCAGCAGGTAATTGCGGGAATCCATCGCCTGGTTCAGCCGGATTTTGTGGAAATGGAATCTGACCTTGCCCTGATCGCAGTTGTAGGACGTGGAATGAAATCCACCCGCGGTACAGCCGGAAGAATTTTCTCTGCCCTCGCACATGCAAATGTAAACGTTAAGATGATTGACCAGGGTTCCAGTGAGCTGAATATTATTATCGGTGTGGAAAACCGTGATTTTGAAAATGCAGTGAAAGCAATTTATGATATTTTTGTGCTGACACAGATTTGAAATTGAGTGGATAGGTCACCTGTCGGCAGCATTCACATATATGAAAATCTGCTCATACGTTCAGAACGTCTGGTATTCATGAATTCGCTGATGTAAGCATGTACCATTTCTGGCTGTCGTCCGGGAGCTTTAATAGTAAAAGAATGAGATAAGAGCCGTAAATCAAAGGTAGTGTTAGAATTAATCTTTGATTTATGGCTCTTTTTGTATAGAAAAAATTTCGTGCCGTTTTATGATATTGACAAAACAGAACATATGTTCTAAAATGAAACAAGAACAAACGTTCTGAAATTGAGAATAATAAAGAATGCGAAACACAGATTACATAAAAGGAGCTTTGTTACGGGATGATTATTCAGGAATCAATGACATTGAAGCGGAAGCTGGAGATTTTATCGGATGCCGCGAAATATGATGTGGCTTGCACATCCAGTGGTGTGGATCGAAAGGGAGATGGAAAGGGCATGGGAAACAGCATTGCTGCCGGAATCTGTCATAGTTTTGCTCAGGATGGCAGATGTATCAGTCTTTTGAAGATCCTTTATACAAATGAATGTGTATTTGACTGTAAATACTGTATAAACAGAGCCTCCAATGATGTGGTGCGTACCAGTTTTACCCCAGAAGAAGTGTGTCGTCTGACTATGGAATTTTATAGGAGGAACTATATTGAAGGGCTGTTTTTAAGTTCCGGAGTAAAGGAAAGTCCAGACAGGACTATGGAAGAACTGCTTTGTACAGTAAATCTTCTTCGTAATAAATATCATTTTCAGGGATATATTCATTTGAAAGCCATTCCAGGTGCTGCTCCTGAACTGATCGCCAGGGCGGGGTATCTGGCAGATCGCATGAGCGTGAACCTGGAACTTCCTACTGCAGACGGGCTTAGGAAACTGGCACCGCATAAGAGCAGGCAAACCATTCTGCGCCCTATGAAGCAGATTCAGCAGCAGCGAGATCAGAATAAAGAGGAATTGGTTCTGTACCGTCATGCCCCTAAGTTTGTACCAGCCGGTCAAAGTACCCAGATGATTATTGGAGCTATGGGGGAGAGCGATTATCAGATCGTGTCAGTAGCAGAATCTTTGTATAAGAACTTTGCATTAAAAAGAGTTTTTTATTCGGCTTTTGTCGCCGTAAATGAAGATAAGGATCTGCCCATGTCCTTATCAGGTCCGCCTCTTTTGCGGGAACACCGGCTTTATCAGGCAGACTGGCTTATGCGGTTTTATGGTTTTCGGGCTTCAGAACTGCTTTCAGAGAAGCATCCGGATTTTAACCTTCTTCTGGATCCCAAGGCAGACTGGGCAGTGTCACATCTGGAGTTTTTTCCGGTAGAGATCAACCAGGCAGATTATTATGAACTTCTTCGTGTACCGGGAATCGGTTATACCTCTGCCAGAAGAATCATTGGGGCCAGGAGAACCCATTCCCTGGAATTTGCAGATTTGAAGAGGATTGGTGTGGTTCTGAAGCGTGCCTTATATTTTATCACCTGTAATGGCCGCATGATGTACAATACCAGGTTGGAGGAATCTTATATTACCCGTAATCTTCTGGATGAAGAGAACTGCCGGAAGCATGAGAATGAAGCTGCATTTCAGCAATTATCCCTCTTTGGAGATGAGATGGGGAGCAGAAGACTGTATACAGAAAATACAAAGAATCATGTGGACAGAAAGGTGGGAGCTATATGAATCAAGAGAAAAGAATCCTGGTATGTGAGGACTCTATGGAGGGGATTTTTTCTGCTGTCTATGATGGATGGAAAGAGTGTGCAGGCGGCTGTAAAGTGAGCATTCAGACCAGTTTTCCTGTAAGCATGGAATTGTTCACTTCTTATCGGGAGATTGCTACAGATCAGAGTAAGGCTGGTAAGGTTATGAGGACGATTCTTATGAGACTGGGAAGCGAGGTTTACGAACAGATCTGTCTGGCGGCAGCTTCAGCAGATGAAGACAGGGGAACTGCCATTTATTATGTGCTGCACCGGGCTTTTGGGGGAGGCAGATGCGAAAAACGTGTAATGGAGGCACTGGCAGATCCATATGTATCCAGGGTTGCGAAACTGGCACTCTGTGTGAAGCGGGAATATCACCATTATTTTGGGTTTGTCCGTTTCAGGGAGATTGGCGGAAGGTTTCTGTTGGCAAAGATCCAGCCGGGGAATGATATCCTGTCTCTTATGGCTCTTCATTTTTCCAATCGCTTTCCCAATGAGAACTGGGTAATCTATGATGAAAAGAGGCAGAAGGCGTTGTGCCATGAGAAAGGGAAGGAGTGCGTCATGAGAAAAGAAGTGCATATACAGGTGCCAGGGAGCGCCGTAGGGGATATGGGAAAGTACGAGGAACTGTGGCAGACATTTTGTGATAGCATATCCATTGAAGCAAGGAGGAATGAGAAACTTCAGAAGCAGATGCTTGCTTTGCATTTTCGGAGTAATATGCCGGAGTTTTCTGTGAAAGGATAGGCCGATAAGTAAAATTCGTGTTATAATGCTTACAGATAAGGTATCTTTGTTTGGAAGGCAGCAGACCAGTAAAAGGCGGTAAATTGGAAATGGACAATCCGGTAACACGAATATCAGTAAGAAATCTTGTGGAGTTTATATTGCAAAGCGGTGATCTTGATAACCGAAGAGGTACTATAGACAAAGATGCTATGTTAAAGGGCAGCAGACTGCATCGGAAGCTTCAGAAACAAATGGGCGGAGACTACAGAGCAGAGGTTGCTTTGCGGATGAATTGCAGCTATGAGGATCTGGACATTCGGTTAGAAGGTCGTGCAGATGGAATTTTTACAGAAGATGAAGTTGTCTGGATCGATGAGATTAAAGGAATATATGGAAATGTGGAACAGATGGAAGAGCCTGTGAAGGTTCATAAGGCTCAGGCTATGTGTTATGGCTATATTTACGGTGTTCAGGAAGGCTTGTCGAAGATTGGAATCCAGATGACATATGCCAACCTGGAGACAGAAGTGGTGAAAAGGTTCCGGGAGGTGATCTCCATAGAGGAACTGAAAGAATGGTACCAGAAACTTCTGGATGAATATCATAAATGGCTCAGTTATCAGAAAAAATGGAAGGAAGAGAGAAAGCATTCTCTTCAGAGCCTGGAATTTCCATTTTCCTACAGAGAAGGTCAGAGAAAGATGGTGAGCAGTGTTTACCATACAATTGGAGCCAGTCGTCAGATTTTTATTCAGGCACCTACCGGCGTAGGAAAAACCATGTCTACCATTTTTCCGGCAGTTCGCGCTGTTGGCGAAGGGAAAGGGGAGACGATCTTTTATCTTACAGCCAAGACTATTACAAGAACAGTGGCTCAGGAAGCTTTTGAGGTGCTGCGGGAAAAGGGAATGAAATACAAAGTGGTGACCATTACAGCCAAGGAGAAGCTGTGTTTTATGGACGAAACCAAATGTGATCCGGTACATTGTCCTTACGCCAGGGGACATTTCGACAGGGTCAATGACGCTGTCTATGAGCTGTGGACGACGAAGAGCAGATATGACAGGGAGACTATCCGGGAGCAGGCAGAGAAATGGCAGGTATGTCCTTTTGAAATGTGTCTGGATCTGTCTGTGTGGGTGGATGCTGTAATTTGTGATTATAATTATGTGTTTGACCCTACGGTTCATTTGAAACGTTTTTTCGGGGAAGGTGCAGGTGGAGATTATATCTTTCTCATTGATGAAGCTCATAATCTGGCAGAACGGGGAAGAGAGATGTACAGCGCTTCTATTTGCAGGGAAGATGCTGTTCGGGTTCGAAAAGTTATGAAAGAAAGAGCACCCCGGCTTTACCGCTCCCTTGGAAAGCTGGATAAACAGTTGAAAGAACTACAGGTGGACTGTGGAAATTACCTCGTTCTCCCAGGCACGGGTTCCATAACTATGACGATTTTAAAGGTTCAGGGAGAATTTGATGCTTTTCTGGAAGCACATAAGGATGTGGAACTGGAAGATGAAGTAAGGAAGTTTTATTTTGATATTCGTAATTTCCTGAATATTGCAGAACTGATAGATGAGAACTATGTAGTTTATGCTGAGAATGGAGAAGATGGTCTGTTTCGCCTGAAACTGTTCTGTGTAAATCCGGCAGTGAACCTGGGGGAATATCTGAAGAAAGGCCGCAGTGCCGTATTCTTTTCTGCCACATTGCTGCCCATGAACTACTACAGGAAATTGCTCAGCAACAGGCAGGACGATTATGGAATCTACGTGGAATCACCGTTTTCACAGAAGAACCGCTGTATTTTAAATGCCGGCGATGTAAGTTCCTTATATAGTCGCAGGGGATATGAGGAATATCATAAAATTGCGGAATATATAGCAAAGACTGTATGGCAGCGCAAGGGAAATTATATGGTATTTTTTCCTTCTTACAAAATGTTGGAAGAGGTTTATGCAGTCTACGAAGAAGAATTTTCTGTAAACTGGGTGAAGTGTATCTGTCAGAACAGCTCTATGAAGGAACAGGAAAGAGAAGAGTTTCTTCAGGAATTTGAACAGAATCAGGAATCACTGGTAGCTTTTTGCATTATGGGTGGTATTTTTTCAGAGGGAATTGATCTGCTGGGAGAAAAACTGATTGGAGCCATTTTAGTGGGAACCGGATTGCCCCAGTTGGGAAATGAGAGGGAAATTCTTCGTTCTTTTTACACAGAAAATGGGGAAAATGGATTTGATTACGCCTATAGGTATCCTGGCATGAATAAGGTTCTGCAGGCTGCTGGAAGAGTAATCCGCACAAGGGAGGATCATGGTGTTATTCTCCTTTTGGATGAACGGTTCCGGCAGAGAGAATACAGCAATCTTTTTCCGGTGGAGTGGAATGACAGGAAAACGTGTACATTGTCAAATGTGGAAGCACAGCTGCAAAAATTTTGGGAGAGTATTCCGGACAAAATCTCTCACAAATTGTGACGTATATTTTGCAGAAAGCCTTCTTCAAACTCATTACAGAGTCTGTAAAAATATCATGGCAAACAAAGAGGTTGCATACAAAGCAGAAACAGGTTATACTGCCCTTATTAAAAGGAGAATAACATGAAAAAAGGCAAAAAAACCAGATGGCTGTATAAAGCAGCTGGAATGGCAGTCCTTTTGGGGGCAGTATTTTGGTGCAGCAACAGCGGGCTCCTGTTATGGAAGCCTGAAGTTCTGACTGTATTGGCGGAATCAGAAAGTGGCGGCAGCCTGTCATCTGTTACAGAGGAAGCTAAGATACTTCCTATTCCCAACAGTGATGGCAAATATATGTTGAAAAGTGACGGCTTTTACTGTCTGAATGAAGATGGTTCAGGAGACTGCGTTCAGACTATACATTATTTCGACCATTTTGTTGTAGATGGAACAGTGTTTAATGGATATTATTATCACGACGAGACAGGAAAATTTAAAGCTTCTAAAGCACATCTTACAGCCATTTCACAGGAAGCACTCCCGAAAGCAGAAGATGGAACTGTGGAAGCAGGATGGACTTCGGGGATTTATGTGGTAAATAACCTTGGAAGGCTTTCCGGTACCGGAAGAGTTTGTATTCTAAAAGAAGAGATTGGACAGATAAAACTAGATGGCGGGTATTACGTTGACAGAAATGGAAGAGTGTGTCAGGAAGGTGGCATTTATTATATCCAGGAAATGAATGTGGGAGAAAAGAGATTTTCCGGGTATTATTATTTTGATGAATCAAGCGGCGTATTAGTGGAAGAAGCTGGTACTACACCAGAGGGCTTGACAATCCAAAAAGATGGCAGTATCAAGGAATTGACGGATCCGGGGATCAAAAATCTGAAGAAAGCTGTGAAGGAATTTACGGAAAATTTGGAAGGGGACTGGAGCGTCTATGTGAAAGATCTGAAGAGCGGAGAGAAGTTCTCCATCAATGATAAAGCCATGTCTTCTGCAAGTCTGATAAAAGCATTTACAATGGCTGCAAGTTATGAAAATATGGAAAAAATCAGGATAGCTGAGGGGATACTTCTGAAAGCAGATCCAGCTAGTCAGACTGTGACAGACAAGCTGTTTCGGCTTATGGAGAATATGGTAACCTACAGTGACAATGAGTCTTTTAATGAAATGGTAAGGCTTCAGACTGCTTCCAATCAATTCAATGCAGGTGCACGTGTAATTAACAGGTATCTTAGGGAACAGGGCTATAAAGAGACAGCTGTACTTCATACGCTTGCGCCTTCGAATACAGATCCGGAAGGGCTTGGCAGCAGTAATATGACCTCTGTGAAGGATTGTGGCACTCTGCTAGAGAAGATTTACCGAAGAGAATGTGTAAGTCCGGAGGATTCTGACCAGATGCTGTCTTTGCTTCTGAATCAGGATACCAGAACAAAGATTCCTGGCGGGCTCAAGGAATCTGTTCAGGTAGCGAATAAAACTGGTGAAAATGATAAAAGCCAGCACGATATTGGAATTGTCTATGGAGCCAGAACGGATTATATTCTATGCGTAATGTCTGAGAATGCAGGAAAGGAAGCAGATGCTGTTTCCAATATTCAAAGGATTTCTGCGATGGTTTATTATTATTTGAATTAGAGCATGTTTGAAAAAGGCTTTCTGCAAGATGTGCGTCACAATTTGTGGGAGATTTCGCCCGGATGAGGGTGCCGTAGCGGGCTACTGCAACCGAATTCAGGTGAAATCTCCCACAAAGTGGGGCGTGCAGATTGCGGGAATGATTTTTTAAACACGCCCTAAGACTGTGCAGCAAACATTATTTATGTAATAGGAAAATCCTGCAAGGCAGAATCCGTTCCAGACTTGTACAAAAAAATTACTTTCCAGATTCGTACAAAAAAATTGCTTGACACTAATAAAATTTTGCGATAGCATGAAGACAATAAAAGAAAAATTGAAAGGAGATTTACACCATGAAAGTAGTTTATACAGAGAAGGCACCCGCAGCAATCGGACCATACTCCCAGGCAATGATCTTAAATGGAGTATTATTCACATCTGGACAGATTCCGGTAAATCCTGCAACAGGCGAGATCAACGGAAATACCATTGAGACTCAGGCAGAGCAGGTTATGAAGAATCTTGGCGAAGTACTGAAAGAAGCAGGAAGTAGCTTTGAGAAGGCAGTTAAGACAACATGCTTCCTTGCTGATATGGGAGATTTTGCCAAGTTTAATGAAGTATATGCGAAATACTTTGTAAACAAACCAGCACGTTCCTGTGTCGCTGTGAAAACTCTTCCGAAGAATGTTCTTTGCGAAGTTGAGGTAATCGCAGAAGTTTAATAGTACTGTCCACAGGAAAATGTGTCAAATGTTTTTGTATTTAAAGATATGCAAATATTTAGAATATATATTGTCAGGCCTTCTGGGGTTCACCCGGGAGGCCTTTGTCATAAATAAAAATTGTGCAGAATTCTGTTGCAACGCAGTCTGGAATGTCAGACAGAAATCCCTGGCATATTAAACTGTTGACGGATTGCTTTTTAGTTGGAAATCATGTATAATAGCGAACGATAGCATGGGGATTTTTTGCTATGCAGGAAAATCCCTTTCAAGAAGAAAGGCAGGGACGAAATGTGGATAATCTTATGAAAGTAGGAATGGGATATGATGTACACAGACTGACAGAGAACCGGAATCTGATCCTTGGCGGTGTGAAGATACCGTGGGAGAAAGGCCTGCTGGGACATTCAGATGCAGATGTACTGATTCATGCGATTATGGATGCTCTTTTGGGAGCTGCAGCTCTTGGAGATATTGGACAGCATTTTCCAGATACAGATCCGGCATACGAGGGGATTTCCAGCGTAAAGCTGTTGGAACATGTAGCCTCTCTTCTGGAAAAAAAAGGATATGGTGTAGGAAATATTGACGCTGTGATCATTGCCCAGAAGCCGAAGATGGCACCTCATATTCCACAGATGAAGGAAAACATTGCGAAAGCGCTGCATATGGAGCCTGACTGTCTGAATATCAAGGCTACCACAGAGGAGAAGCTGGGTTTTACCGGAAGAGAAGAGGGAATTGCTTCCCAGGCAGTCTGCCTTTTATACAAGAAATAATGTTGTTGTGTGCACAAGTACAAAATGCTGCAGAAGTCTGGAATTGGTAGCTGCGAAATAACATTTAGAGAAATTGACCGGAGGGAGAAATAAAATGAAGATTTTTAATACGCTGACCCGTCAGAAAGAGGAATTTGTACCCCTTGAAGAGGGAAAGGTAAAAATGTATGTCTGCGGACCTACTGTATACAACCTGATCCATATTGGTAATGCACGTCCAATGATCATTTTTGATACAGTCCGCCGTTATCTGGAATATAAAGGATACGAAGTAAACTATGTATCCAACTTTACAGATGTAGATGACAAAATTATCAAGAAAGCAATCGAAGAGGGAGTTTCCGCAGAAGAAATTTCCCAGAGATATATTGAAGAGTGCAAAAAGGATATGGCAGGAATGAACGTGAAGCCTGCTACTACACATCCTCAGGCAACTCAGGAAATTGACGGCATGATCAGCATGATCCAGACTCTTATGGATAAAGGATATGCTTATGCAGTGGCAGACGGAACTGTATATTTCCGTGTAAAGAAATTTAAAGAATATGGAAAGCTTTCCCACAAAAACCTGGATGACCTGCAGTCTGGATTCCGTGCACTTCAGGTATCAGGAGAGGACCAGAAAGAAGATCCGCTGGATTTCGTACTCTGGAAACCGAAGAAAGAAGGGGAACCATACTGGACTTCTCCGTGGTGCGATGGCCGTCCGGGCTGGCACATTGAGTGCTCTGTTATGTCTAAGAAATATCTTGGAGACGAGATCGATATCCATGCCGGTGGTGAGGATCTTATTTTCCCGCATCACGAGAATGAAATCGCACAGAGCGAGTGCTGCAATGATAAAATTTTTGCAAGATACTGGATGCACAATGCATTCCTGAATATTGATAACCGTAAAATGTCCAAGTCCCTTGGAAACTTCCGTACTGTGCGTGAGATCAGCGAGCAATATGATCTGCAGGTGCTTCGTTTCTTCATGCTGAATGCACACTACAGAAGTCCGCTGAACTTTAGTGCTGACCTTATGGAGTCTTCCAAGAATGCCCTTGAGAGAATTACAGAGGCAGCAGGACGCCTGAAAGACCGTAAGGAGAAGGCATCTGCTGTTGAACTTACTGAGGCTGAGAAGAAACTTCTTGCAGAGGCAGAAGGATATGTAAAGAAATTTGAAGAAGCAATGGAAGACGATTTCAACACAGCTGATGCGCTTGCAGCTGTATTTGAACTGGTCAAATTTGCCAATACAAATGTAACAGAAGAAAGCAGCGCCGCTTTTGCAGAAGGAATTCTTGAAATTCTTGTGAAGCTTTGTGATGTGCTTGGACTTGCTGCTGTGAAGAAAGAAGAAATTCTGGATAAAGAAATCGAAGATCTGATTGCAGAGCGCCAGGAGGCAAGAAAGGCAAAGAATTTTGCAAGAGCAGATGAGATTCGTGATGAACTCCTTGCAAAGGGAATCATTCTTAAAGATACACGTGAAGGAGTAAAATGGAAACGGGCTTAAGTGAATTAAAAGAACTGTTTGAACTGAAAGACAGGGATCTGCGAACCTATTCCCCGCTGACACTGGCTTATATTGGAGATGGTGTTTATGAACTGGTGATCCGGACAATCCTTGTTAAAAAAGGCAACTGTCCGGTGAATCAGCTTCATAAAAAGGCCAGCAGCCTGGTAAAGGCAGGAGCGCAGTCAAAGATGATGGAGCTTCTGGAACCTGATCTTACAGAAGAAGAACTGGCTGTCTATAAAAGAGGCAGAAATGCACATTCCCCTACAATGGCCAAGCATGCTACAATGGCAGATTACCGCAGGGCTACAGGCTTTGAGGCACTGATGGGATATTTGTACCTGAAAGAAGATTATTCCAGAATTGTGGAACTGGTGAGAAAAGGAATTCCGGAAGAGAATTTATAAAGAACAACAGCAATGATTTTACAAAGGCAATAAGAGACAGGAGGCTGCAAATGAGCGAGCAGATTGAAGGAAGAAATGCGGTATTAGAGGCATTTCGCTCAGGAAAATGCGTGGACAAGCTTTTTGTTCTGGACAGATGCCAGGATGGACCAGTACGCACCATTATCCGTGAGGCAAGAAAAAAAGATACGATCATTAATTTTGTACAGAAAGAGCGTCTGGATCAGTTAAGCGAGACAGGCGCCCATCAGGGCGTGATCGCGCAGGTGGCTGCATATGAATATTCCACAGTTGAGGATATTTTAAATAAAGCAAAGGAAAAAGGAGAAGCACCTTTCATTTTTCTTCTTGATGATATCGAAGATCCCCATAATCTGGGAGCTATTATCCGTACTGCCAACCTTGCAGGCGCACATGGTGTTATCATTCCGAAAAGACATGCGGCAGGGCTTACATCAACAGTTGCAAAAACTTCTGCAGGGGCTTTGAACTACACACCAGTTGCCAAGGTATCTAATCTTGGACAGACCATCGAAGAGCTGAAAAAAGAGGGTATGTGGTTTGTATGCGCAGATATGGGCGGAGATCTGATGTACAATCTGAATCTTACCGGTCCTATGGGTGTGGTGATCGGAAATGAGGGAGAGGGCGTGAGCCGCCTTGTAAAGGAAAAATGTGACTTTGTGGCAGCTATTCCTATGAAGGGAGACATTGATTCTCTGAATGCGTCTGTTGCAGCAGGAATCCTTGCCTATGAGGTGGTTCGCCAGAGAATGAAATAAAATCCGGAGGAAATATGGGAAAGTTCGATGGTGTAAGTGATGAAGAACTGATTGCCCGTCTGCGGGCTGGAGAGACAGCCATAGAAGATTATCTGATGGAGAAATATAAGGGTCTGGTACGTCAGAAAGCCCGGGCCATGTTCCTCATCGGAGGAGATACAGATGACCTGATCCAGGAAGGAATGATCGGTTTGTTTAAAGCAGTCCGGGATTTTCAGACAGATAAGGAGGCATCTTTTGCTACTTTTGCCAGAGTATGTATTGACAGGCAGATATACAGTGCCATTCAGAATTCTAATCGCCAGAAGCACCAGCCTCTGAATTCCTATGTATCGTTGAATCAGGAGGATGAAAGCAGTCCAATCTGGGAACTGAGCGTGGAGAATCCGGAATCCATCATTATTGATCAGGAGACTACAGAGGATCTTCGGAAAAGAATTTCAGATTATTTAAGTCCTATGGAAAATAAAGTGCTGGATTTGTATCTGAAGGGAAAAGGATATGTGGAAATTGGAGGAATCCTGAATAAATCTCCAAAATCTGTTGATAATGCTCTGCAGAGAATTCGCTCCAAAATCCGCGAGGTAATAAGCTAGAGCCTTTTCTAGTCCAGGAGCTGGTACAGGAAATAGAAAAATTCTATTTCCTGTATTGACTTTTTCAAAAAACATGTTATCATATCAATTAATCAATGCGTCACAGAAGACGCGTCAATTTAATCTTTAATTCAAATTTGTTAATTCAGTTATTAAAATCCATTTAATTAATTATTGTATCTTAGAAATTGTTAAAATATTAATAATTATAGTTTCTATTTATTTCACTGATCTCAGATGTATTTATAAATCAAATCTTTTATTCTTTTTACTATTTAATTTTCGAAAAAATCCCTAATGACAGATATGACCGTTCTGGTTCTTTGTAAAGGAGGTGGTACCCATGTGCTGATTTTATGGTTACTGGTCTTTTTGAGCAGTAGCTGTTTTGCAGCAGGTCTGCAAAATAACAGAAATTCCAGGAGGAAAGGAGTAAGCAGGAACGGTTCCTGCCGTGATTGATCCATGAGAAAGAAATGGATGCTGTTTGTATTAGCGTTCTGCCTTTTGGCGGGAGCAGCAGGTTCTATGGTGTATGCCTATTTAATTGACCGCCAGGAAACTGTTAACAGGATAAAGATAGTGGAGAATAAGACACACATTGAAGAAGAGTTTGATCCTCCGGCCGATCCTGGACCAGGATCGGTCATAAAGAAAAAGCCATGTATTGTAAATGATTCTGTGATTCCGGTATATGTCCGGGTCAGGGTAGTATTCAGCAATCTGGATGCACAGGCGCAGTGTGAGCCTCTTAAGATAAAAGACAGTTGGAAAACAGGAGAAGACGGATACTATTATTATCAGAAACAGCTTCAGCCAGGACAGCGAACAGATACGGTTTTTGATAATATTGTTATAAAAAACACAGTAAAAAAAGAAGATTTAGTTCCATTTGATATTCTTGTGTATGAAGAGTCGGTTCAGAGCGAAGGATTTTCTTCTCCGGAAGAAGCCTTTGCAAGACTGTAAGGAGGTGCACATGAAAAAAATGAAAAAGGCAGCACTGATCTTTGGAACCGGGTTATGTCTGGCTGTGGGAACTGGCGGCACACTTGCTTATCTTGGTGACACAGGACAAGTTGCAAACAGGCTGACATTTGCCGGGGAAAAAGGCCTGGATGCAGTTCTTACAGAGCCGTCATGGAATCCACAGAAAGGATTACTTACTGTTCCAGGTTCTTCTGTTGCAAAAGATCCTCAGATAACCAATACATCAGAACTGAATATGAATGAGCTTGCAGCATTGAAATGTGAGTTCGTTTACAGTCAGAATTGCCCGGATAAGAGCAAAAGAGGAAAAGTCTTAAGCGCTCAGGATATGGAAAAAGTAGTCCAAGTTTATACCATTGATTATAACAGTGATGATGCCGCTAAAGGAGAATGGGTGCGATTTGCTGAGCAGAAAAAGACAGACCCTGTACAGTATTTTTACTACTCGAAAGTTTTGAAAAGGAACCTGAATGGTACAGGAGAAACAACTGTTCCTCTATTTACAAAGGTCTGGGTGGATAAAAAGGTAAATAACCGCAGGCAGACCTGGATTCAGGAAATGGGCGGGGTGGAAATTAAGATTTCCGGACAGATTCTTCAGCAGATGACAGGAGAAGAATATTTTGGTCTTAACAATCCAAAAAGTGCGTATGAAGCAGGATTGTTTCATTTTTAATGAGAGAAAGGAAGAGAAAATATGAAAATGAGCAGAGGAAAAAGAAATGTATTATTTGCGGGAGTACTTTCATGTGCCATGTTATTTGGAATTGGAAACACAATGGCTTATTTCACGGAAAATTCTGTGCAGACCAATGTTTTTACCACAGGGGACCTTGATATTGGTCTGAAAGAACCGGACTGGGATCCAAATGAAAACGATGGAAAAAATATGTATCCGGGATACACGGTATACAAAAATCCAACTATAAAGAACATCACCTCCGACAAAAACGGGGACGAGCCCTGTTATGTGAGAATGAGTGTGGACATTCTGAATAGTCAGGGGACACCGATCACAGACGATCAGGCGTTGAATCTGATTTATAAAACCATTTATTTTGATAAGACTTTTACCGGTGGATATGACAAAAAAGAAGGTAAGGCTACCGGACTGATTCAGGATAGGATTCCTGGCTACAACCTTGCACAGCTGGCAGCCTATCCAATGGTAAATCCATTGTGGACAAAGGACACGGCACGCTCCACTGCTTCAAAACTTGTTTTCAATTATATGGGAGCAAAAGGGGATGGAATTTTAAATATTGGAGAGGAGTCTACCCTGTTTACCAATATTGCGATTCCTACAGACTGGAACCAGACACAGATGCAGAAAGTTGGAAATTATCAGCTGAAAGTAACAGCACAGGCAATTCAGAGCAAAGGATTTGCAACCCAGTCAGAAGCTTACCGTATGTTGGATGAAGAAATTAAAGGAGGAACCTTGCAGGAAATAAACCGCGGCAGTGAGAACTGATCAGAAAGGAAGAGATACCATGAAGAAGCATAAGTGCACAAGTATCTGCATAACTGTGGTGGCAGTACTGCTGCTTGCATGCGGTACTGCGCTGGCTGCCTGGAATGTATCTGAATATGCAGTAAATCTGCTGTCCATGTCCTCTTACAGAAATTCCATACAGGAAAATTATGTAAGGCCAGATCATGTAGATCCGGGACAGAAAGTGGTGAAAGAGGTAAATATAAAAAATGAAGGAACTGTGGATTCCTTTGTCCGGATAAAAATTGGAAGAGTGTTTGGGAGTATCAGTGAAAACGGTCAGTTTCTGGAAAATCGGGAACTGGATCCTGAGATGATCGAAATTCATTACAACACCGATCTCTGGAAGCTGTGTGAGGACGGCTACTGGTACTATAAGGATGTATTGCCGGCAGGAAAAACCACGAAAAAGCCTTTGATGGACAGCTACTATCTCTCTGAAAAAGCAGACAACCGTTATAAGAACAAAGAGGCAAGAATTATTGTAAATCTGGAGAGTATACAGGCAGAGAGCGGCGAAATGAAAGCAATATGGGGGAAAAATGAGAAGGATCTTGGAATTACCTATCAGCCATGTACTTGCGAAGTTGTTACCAGTGTGATTTTTGACAAAAATCATAAGCTGATCATTGGCGGCGAGAAAACAGATCTGTTTGCAAATTTTAAGAACCTGCAGCCTGGATGTACAAGAAGCCAGACAATAAGGCTTGCTAATAACTCGGATTTAAACATTAAGATGAGCCTTCGGGCGGAAGCTGCCAAACAGAACAAGTACAGCAAAAAGAATCTGGAGCTGATACGGAAGCTTCTTACCAGTTATGCAAAGATTGAAATTCTGGAGAACAATAAAGTTCTTTATCATGGAACTGTAGATGGAAATCTGACGAAAAAAGGCTGGAGCATGAAAAAAGACATTTCCCTTGGTGAGTTTAAACCAGGAGCAGGAAAAAATCTGATTGTAAAATTGTCTTTAAGTGAAGAGATGGATAATGAATATCAGGAACTGTTGGGAAAAGTGAAATGGGTATTTTCTGCGAGTCAGGCCTCTTCGGATTCATCTTCCGGTCAAAATGGAAATGGTGACCGGGGGCACAATGACGATGAGAACAATGGAGATGACGGAAATAACGGAAATAACGGCGGAAGTGGAAATAAAAGCGGAAATGGAAAGTATGGCGAAAACGGAAACATCGGCGGAAGTGGATACAACAGCGGAGGGGGAAGCTTAAATGGAGCAGCAGGAGAAAAAGTGTATGCAACTGCGTCTGCAAGCCCTAAAACCGGAGATAACACAAATCTGCTGGCAAGATGGTTTGCGCTATTTGCAGCTGCGGTGGTTCTTGCAGTAACTGCAAGAAAACTGTACAGAAAGGAAAAAGACAGATGAGATTAAAAATCTGGGGAAAAGGTCTGTTGAAAATCATATGGGTGATTTTTGCCATTTTGTTAGTCGGATTTTCGTTTCCCCAGATATATGGCATGAAATGTTACAGCGTAATGTCTGGAAGCATGAGCCCTGATTTGCCAGTTGGAAGCGCCATATATGTGAAGGAAAAAGAGCCGGAAAAAGTAGAAAAAGGGGAGATCATTACATTTACCACGGAACAAGGGAGAACAATGATTACACACCGGGTAGCTGAAAACAATAAGGAAAAGCATTTTTTTGTAACAAAAGGGGATTCCAATCAATATCAGGATACAAAACCAGTAAAGTGGGAAAATCTGCAGGGCACGGTTGTGTTTTGCATCCCTTTTGCCGGATATGTGCTGAACTTTACAGGAAGCAGAACGGGTAAAATTGCGGCAGTCTTTTTCCTGTTTGCAATTTATCTGGCAACAGAAATTTTTGAAGGGCAGACAAAAAGGAGAGTGAGATAAGTTGAGGAAAAATAGAAGCTTTTTGGCAGTTGTGGGGCTGCTTGTCGGAACTATGTCTTTTGCCGGGGGAACAGCTGCGTATTTAAGCAAATCCGCTGGCGAAGTAAAGAATGTTTTTACGGCAGGATCTGTAAAGGCGCAGCTTACAGAAGCCCACTGGGATACGCAAAAAGCGTCAAAGGTTTATCCCGGTCAGAGCCTGGAGAAAGATCCGGTTGTGAAAAATATAGGGGAAAACAGTGCAAATGTTTTTCTGGAGGTAAATGTTCCTATGAGAAGTATAGCTGTTCTGGATGGCAGTACAGGCAGAAAAACAATAAGAGAAAACAGAGAATTGTTTACATTTCAGGCAGACGAGACGAAGTGGGCTCTTCTTTATCAGGAGAAAACCTCGGGAAACAAAAAATATATTTACGGCTATAAAAGTGTTTTGAACCCAGGAGAATCCACTACACCGCTATTTCGAAAAATAGCTGCTGTTTCCTATTTAGAGGGGGAACTGGATGCAAGCGTAAGCTATGATGTACCTGTGATTGCCAGCGTTATTCAGGAACAGGATGGAAGCAAAACCATGAAAGAAATCTATCAGGAATATTTGAAACAGGCTGATATTGACCAGAAGGAGGCGAGGGGATGAGAAAAAGAAATCTGAAAAAAACTATATTGGCCGCGGCTCTGGCTGTGCCTGTAGCGTTCTCCTATCCTGGCTGGGCAGTAAGGGCACAGGAAGATGAGAAGGTGTCAACTGAAACGGAAGCGCAGGAAGTAATGCAAGACAATACAGCGCCTGAAGAAGCTGAATGTGAAGAAAATCCTGCTCATGATGAAATGGATGGGGCAGAAACAGATAGTACAGAAACAGACAGTACAGAAGTCGACAGGAATGTTTCAGAAGAGGAGAAATTTTTTCAGAGTGGACTGATTGCAAATGAGGATGGAGAATTTTTGTCTTCTTTGGAGGAAATGGAAACTTCAGGAGAGGATTCCATGTTTTTTCAAGATGGTCTGGAAGTGCTTGAAGATGGCAGCACAGATGACTTGATTGATGCATATGTTGCTCCGGAAAATTATGCACAGGAAGGAACTCCTGTAAGAGAAGGAAAGGGCGGTTTTACCGCTGTTGCAAATGGAAGTACGCTTTTCAGCAGCAAATATACAAGACTTGGCTGGAATGCGGATACCCAGGTTTATTCATGGAACAATGCAGGAAATGACGTTATTTCAGGAATGAAGCAGGGAGCAATGGTAGAGGGACCGTATTTTGTTCCACTTAATAACAATGCAAAAGGAAAATTTGGTTTTCGTGTTACACATGTAGGATACAATAAAGAAGCAAATACGAAGGTAGACCTTCTTCTTACCTGTAATAATTATCAGGATTATACCTACGATTACAAGGGAAATAAAATAACGGGAATTTATCCTATGTTTGGTGTCAGCAATTCAAATGAATTGTGGATCAGCTTTAAGGATGAGCTCTCTGCACAGGAAATCAAAATTGATATTGTAAAAAGCGGTACAGATATTCCGGTTGCAGGCAACTATCGTTTTCGATGGCTGGATATTGATTTGTACCAGAGATTTGGAATCAATCTTCAGAATGGTTCTATAGGACACCGGTATGCGACAACTGATTCTGTAGTAAATGTAGTGAAGAAAACTTTATTTTCCAAAAACTTTGAAGTTCTTACCGCACCGGCACCTGCCGTTGACGGAGAGATTCCGCAAAATACAGTTGTTTATGAGCTGGACAATTCATCCGGCTTCTATCTGGCAATTCTGCGGCCTGGTTGCGGAGCTTATTCTATTGAAACAGCAAGCAGGATCAAAAGTGTATTTGCTGATGTACAGACTGGAACCTGTAAAACGTCTGCCGGACTTAACTGGGATGCGAAAGGCTATGGTCCGGTAGAGTATCCTGGCCTTGTAAAAAAGACTGGAAATACACTGGCTTCCCAGGGAACGTCAAACACCTTGTCTGACAGTACCTCGGAATTTTATTATACCTTGCAGACAGATATCCCGGAAGAGCATTCAGCGTATTATTACAGCTCTTGCGAAGTCAGTGATACCCTGCCGGCAGGAGTCGATTTCGCTGGTTACGCAGCTGTAAAGATGCTGCCTTCAGAGAATGATGTAACCTCATGGTTTAGTATTTCTACAGATGGGGATGTGATAAATTTTCAGGCTACACAGGCAGCATTGTCACAGGCGGACTTTTATGGAAAAACATATGAGTTTCAGATAAAAGTGAGAATGGATCCTACTGAAATAACACCGGTTTACAGTGGTGACAGTTACCGTTATGAGGTAAAAAATAAGGCTTCGATTACCTGTCAGCATATAAATGGGCTCGCAGGAACTTCCTGGTCAGATGAAGTGACTACAGATTGTACAAGATATAAAAACAAAGTAGTGAATGCCTCTGTAAAGAAGTATACTGCCAATTTGCAGGATGGGGTATGGAGAGAAGACCTTCTTCTTCCAGGTCCGGACAGTGAGTATAAATATAAACTGAATATAAATGTGCCGGATAATGAATTTGGCGGGTATATGACCAGAATGGAAATTGCAGATACATTGCCGGCGGGAGCAGAATTGACAGCTGCAACAGCGGAGGTTTATGAAAACGGGCAGAACAGAGTGGATGGACGGTTCCAGATATCTGTAAATGGAAAGAACATTACCTTAAAGGCAACAGAAGCTGCTCTTGGTGACAGAGGATTTTATGGGAAATCCTATGATGTGATTTTTAACGCCAGAATGGTACCAGGAGAGATTTCCTGTACTTATAACGGAACTGTAGCTTCTTATGTGACCAGCAATCATTTTACTGTTACGACACAGCATAAAGGAGACTCGCAGGCTGTAACAATTACCTCGAACAATGTTGCAGATAGGGCAAGCGTAAACAGAACCGAACCAAAGAATCCTCAAAAATGGATTCTAAGGGAAAATCAGAGAATAGTTACTGCAGAGTATACTGGCAGAGATTTTGAAAGTGTGTTTGAAATTGTTCAGGAAATTCCTTCCAATAAAAGAGAATGGAAAATTTCCAAATTTAAAATCCAGGATACTTTGGCAGACTGTTTTGAACTGAAAGGGGTTCAGATATATCTTGATCAGACAGTAGAAGCTTCATTTGGCGCTTCTGACAGTGTACGCGGAGATTGGAGTCTGAATGTTGCTGGAAATTCGATTACCTTGTCTTCTGTGGCAGAATTGCCAGAGCGCTGTTATGGAAAATCCGTGCGTCTTTTACTTACTGTTGGATTGAAGAGTAACAGTAACTTACAGCAGTACTATGTAGCAAATCAAAATCCGGATGTACTGGAAGCCCATATATACAATATTGCTACAAGTACTTTTAACTGGATCGGAGGAGAACCTTCTTCCACATCAAAAAATACAGAAAAGACCAGGGTGATTGTAAAGGAAAAAGTTCCAAAAGGTCATATTACTATAAGAAAAGTGGATGAGACAGGAAAGGCACTGCAGAATGGAAAATTTCAGATCACAGCTTTGGAGGACATCCGTTCTGCTTCTGGAAATATTTTGCTGAGAGCTGGGACTGTAGCAGATACTATAGTAACGGATAGAAATGGAACAGCCATTTCAAAAGATATTTATCTTGGAAAATATAAGGTAAGTGAGGTAAGACCACCGGAGGGATATGCAATCAGCCGGCAGGTATTTGAGGCGAATTTAAGCAAAACAGAGCCTGAAAAAGCGATCCTTGTCAGAAATCAGAAAATGCATCTGTACATCAAAAAAGTAACAGAAACGGAAGAAGCAGGAGGAAATCGTCCTCCTATTGAAGGCGTAAAATTCCGTTTATGGGAAAGCAGTGCAAATGCAGATTCGGCGGGAACAACATACACAACAAACAAAAACGGATTAATAAAATTGGAAGGGCTGTCACCTGCAACATATTGTATACAGGAGACAGCAGTACCTGCCGGATATGTTTTAGATAACACAGTTTATAAATTTACTGTGGATGCAAATGGATTGGTAAAGAATGAGCAAGGTTATACAATGGTAATTGAAAACCGTTATATAAAAGCGGAATTTTTAAAGACGGATAAGGTGACAGGTGAAGCTGTTGCAGGAGCTGTTATGCAGTTGACGGATAAAAGCGGAAAAGTGATCGACACCTGGACGTCCGGGAAAACTGCTCATAGGATTAATAAACTGCCAGCCGGAGAATATGTACTTACAGAAATAACAGCTCCTTCCGGTTACAAAAAAGGAAAACCGGTGATTTGTACGGTAAAAAGTACATCTGGAGTTCAGAAGTTCCAGATGACAGATGTGAAGATGGTGACTCTTACAATAAACAAAATTCTTCATGGAGATGAAATTGTCTGGGGACAGGGAAATCCGGCCTTTACATTCACGGTGAAAGGAACAGATCTGGATGGAGAAGAACGTATTTACTCTAAAACTGTGGAATTTACAAAAGAAAACACAGACACCCGGGCAGATGTAAGCAAAAGGGCTGTATTCGCACTTCCGGCAGGGAAATACCAGGTTCAGGAGAGTAAAGTTATGCGGTATAAACTGGAGAAAATTGACCAGGTAGTAAATGGAACTGTACAGGGAAATACTGTTCAGTTTGATCTGTCCGGAAATCAGAATGGGACCGCTTCCTTTACAAACAAGAAAAGCGGAGATGGCTTACTGACAGATACAGATTATGTGCGGAATATTGTTATTCCTGAAAAATGAAAAATGCAGTATAGCAGTACCTGCCAGGTTGCAGCGGCAGGTGCTGCAGCAAAAAATTTTAATTATTTTATATTTTTTGAAAAAATTTGAAAATAAGTGTTGACAACAAGATAACCTTCTGGTAATATAATCAACTGTGAGCGGCAGAAATGCCGAACATGAGAGTGCTGATGTGGCTCAGTCGGTAGAGCGTCGCCTTGGTAAGGCGGAGGTCACGGGTTCGATTCCCGTCATCAGCTCTTTTTAATCCCTGATTATATATCAGGGATTTTTTTGTAGCATAAATTAATATACTCTCATAGATAGGGATAAAAATCAACAATTTTTTAAGAAAAACTTTTAAAATGCACCTATTTATGATAAGATAAATCATCAAAGAACAGAACATGTTTGAGAAATTATTCCCGATACACATATTGAAGAAAATTTTTTAACATGCTCTGACAGATATTGGAATTTATGCTATAAAAGAGTTGATATCAGGAGGAAGAACCATGGAGAACGAAAAGGTTTCCAAAAATTTTATTGAGAATATCATTGATAAAGACCTGGCAGAAGGAGTTTATGACACCGTTCATACACGTTTTCCGCCAGAGCCAAACGGTTATCTTCATATAGGACATGCCAAATCCATTCTTTTAAATGCCGGACTGGCGAAAGAGTACAATGGTAAATTCAACATGCGTTTTGATGATACCAATCCGACTAAGGAGAAATCTGAGTTTGTTGAGTCCATTAAAGCCGATATAAAATGGCTGGGAGCTGACTGGGAGGACAGACTGTTCTTTGCTTCCGATTATTTCGGACAGATGTATGAAGCCGCAGTAAAACTGATTAAAAAAGGTAAGGCATATGTCTGTGATTTAACTGCGGATCAGATCAGAGAATATCGTGGAACTTTAAAGGAGCCTGGCAAAGAGAGTCCGTATCGCAACAGAACTGTAGAAGAGAATCTTCAGCTTTTTGAAGAGATGAAAGAAGGCAAATATGCTGATGGTGAGAAAGTTCTGAGAGCAAAGATTGACATGGCTTCTCCAAACATGAACATGCGAGATCCAGTTATCTATCGTGTAGCTCATGTAAGCCATCATAGAACAGGAGATACCTGGTGTATTTACCCGATGTATGATTTTGCTCATCCTATTGAGGATGCAATTGAGGGAATTACACATTCCATTTGTACTCTGGAATTCGAAGATCACAGACCATTATATGACTGGGTTGTAAGAGAACTGGAATATCCACATCCTCCGAAGCAGATTGAGTTTGCAAAGCTGTATCTGACGAATGTAGTAACAGGTAAGCGTTATATTAAGAAGCTGGTAGAGAATGGAATTGTTGACGGATGGGATGATCCCAGACTGGTATCTATTTCCGGTTTACGTCGCCGTGGTTACACACCTGAATCTATTCAGAAGTTTGTGGAACTTTGTGGTGTATCCAAAGCTGACAGCTCAGTAGACTATGCAATGCTCGAGTACTGTATCCGTGAGGATCTGAAATTAAAGGCTCCTCGCTATATGGCAGTCCTTGATCCGATCAAACTGATCATTGACAATTATCCGGAAGGACAGGTGGAATATCTGGATGCTCCGAACAATATGGAAAATGAAGCCCTTGGTAGCAGAAAGGTTCCATTTGGAAAGGAACTTTATATTGAAAGAGAAGACTTTATGATCGATCCTCCAAAGAAATACAAACGACTTTTCCTTGGTACGGAAGTTCGTCTTATGAATGCATATTTTGTTACATGCACAGGTTTCGAGGCATTGGATGATGGAACAGTTACTGCTGTACATTGTACTTATGATCCGGAAACAAAGGGCGGAAATGCACCTGACGGACGTAAAGTAAAAGGAACCATTCACTGGGTTGAAGCGTCAAATGCAGGTAAGGTTCCGGTACGTCTTTATGAGAATATCGTAGATGAGGAAAAGGGTGTTTATGATAAAGAGACAGGAGAACTGAATCTGAACCCGAATTCTCTTATAGAGATGTCTGCTTATGTTGAACCAGAGCTTCTGAAAGCCAAAGGACTGGATAGTTACCAGTTTGTAAGAAATGGCTTTTATTGTGCAGACATTCATGATTCCAAAGAAGGGGCACCGGTATTTAACCGTATTGTTTCTCTTAAGAGTTCATTTAAACTTCCAAAAGCGTAAAAGAAACCCCCACGGAAAATTATATTCAAATTGCCGTGGGGGTTTTTGCAATAGAAAATTCTGTTGGAACTTCTTCTTGCAAAGTGAAATCTAAATACTGTCAACGAAAGTGGCAAGCCTGATTGTCACTATTTGTAAAATGTGGAATAATTATGAATTTACCTGCAATTAATCAATGTGGATAGAAGCTTCTTCTTCGTCCTGCTCTTTCTCAGCTTCAGCAAGTTCTTCCTCGAATTTATCTTCATCTTTCGCTGCTTTTTCAAGAGCATCGGCTATTGCATTATCCTGCTCTTCTGCATTTTCAGCAGAATCCTCTTCTGTATCCTCTGAACTTTCTTGTGAATCAGGCTCCTCAGAGCCTTCGGTTTCATCATCTTTTTCATCTTCGGAAGTAGCTTCCCAGGTTACGAAATCTTCGTGGACATCCTTTGCTTCAGGCTGCTCGTCATCTTCCTGCTCATCTTCAAAATCATCTTCAAGGTCAGCTGCCTCTTCCAAAGCATGTCTTTTGGCAAAAGCTGCTGCTACGGCACCGGCTACTGCTGCTGTTGCTGCTCCGAGTGCAACCATTCCCCAATATTTGTTAATCTTAGCCATATTGTCTGCTCCTTTCGGTATTTTCCATCTGTCTAAACAAAGCTTAATGGAGTTGTCTATATTGTAATACTTTTTACGCAAAAAGAAAAGAAAAAAATCGTTGCACCCATATAAATGGAGGGTTATACTGTTAAGACAGAAAAGGAGAGATTATGGAGAAAATTGTTTTAGCTTCTGGGTCCCCACGAAGAAAGGAACTGCTTGCAAGAAACGGTGTGGTTTTTTCTGTGGTTGTAAGCAATGGGGAAGAGAAAACCAACCTGACAGATCCAGCGGAAACGGTGGAAAAGCTTTCGCAGGATAAAGCAATATCGGTTGCAGACAGACTTGAAAATGAAAGTGAACCTTGTCTGATCATTGGTGCGGATACCGTAGTTGCATTTGAAGGAAAGATTCTTGGAAAGCCGTCAGATGAAGAAGATGCATTAGATACATTGTTAAAACTTCAGGGGAAATCCCATCAGGTCTATACCGGTGTAACCCTTCTTGTAAAAGAACAGGGTATCTGGAAGCCTTATACTTTCAGTGAAAGGACCGAAGTTGAATTTTATCCTGTTTCCAGGGAAGAGCTTCTGGAATATATAAAAACAGGGGAGCCTATGGATAAAGCAGGAAGCTATGGAATCCAGGGGAAATTTGGAATTTACGTAAAAGGAATCTGCGGAGACTACAATAATGTGGTTGGGCTTCCTGTAGGAAGACTGGTTTATGAACTTAAGAAAATGAAAATCAATATAAGGGGAATGAGAAAATGATAAAAGCATGTATTTTTGATCTGGACGGAACTTTAGCCTACACATTGGATTCCATGGCTGTTGTAGGAAATGAAGTTGTAAGAAAATACGGTTTGAAACCAATGCCTATAGAAAATTACAGATATTATTGTGGAAACGGTGCTGACATGCTGGTGAAAAGACTTCTGGTCGATGCAGGAGATCCGGAATTGCTGCACTATGAGGAAGCAAGAGCGTTATATAGAAAAGAATTTGATAAAGACCCATTTTACAAAATACAGCATTATCCGGGAATGCCGGAAACCTTAAAAGAGTTGAAAAAAAGAGGCGTGAAGCTGGGGGTGTGTTCAAATAAACCACATGAAGCAGCCGTGAAAGTGGTAGAAAGAATGTTTGGGTCTCAGATTTTTGATGCAGTTATGGGACAGAGTGATTCTGTAAGAAAGAAACCAGCACCGGATGGTCCGCTTAAAATCGCGGAGCAGTTTGGAATTAAGCCAGAAGAGTGTATGTATCTGGGAGACTCCGGAACAGACATGCAAACTGGAAAAGCAGCCGGGATGTACACGGTAGGTGTTCTGTGGGGATACAGGGAAAAAGAAGAACTGCTGAAAAATGGAGCGGACTATCTTGTGGATTCTCCAGAGGATATTCTTGATTTATATGAGGAAAAATGCGAAGAGTAAAATTTTGATAATTATTTAGCATGCTCTAAACAGTTATAACTTTTATTATAAAACAGGAGGTCGGAAAAATGTATACAGAGGAGTGTATTCAGACATTTTTGGAAAAACAGGAGCAGCTTTTTGATGAACCGGTTGCAGAAACTTACGAAGAAGCAGAGGAATTCCTGGAGGATTGCATGGCTGTAGTTGCAGATTCTATTGACGAAGTGCGAAAATATCTGTCTGGAATGGGTGCAGATGTGGATGGCATGAGTAATGAAGAATTAGAAGAAGCAAGTGAAGTATTTGCCCTTCCAGATGGAAAATATCTGATTGTGGAGGGATGATCTTTTGAAGCAGAGGTTTGCAGCTGCAGAGTAACTGACTTTCACATAAGGTGATGAAACTGGCGAAAAGGCAGTATGTCCGGTTGGAATTCCGAACAGTTATCGGATAAATTCATATTACATAAGTATAAAATCAGGTTGCTATAATGACACTAAACAAGAGAACATAATGTGTTACTGTTCAGAAGAGAAGATACATCCCATAAGATGTTTTCCGGAGAAAGAAGTGACCAGCAACTATCGCGTTATGGTTCACTGGCAATGTTCCGCGAGGTGTTTTTTGTAAACAAATTTCACAGAAAACCCGAGAATCTGGGCGCGGAATCATGCGGATGCATGATTCCTGTGCAGCGCGAAGTGGTTGCGGTGCGCGGAGCGAACAGTAGCACTGTCACATGCACTGTAAGAATTACAATAAAATAAAAGTGCTTGTGAAAATGTTTAAAATATGTTACAATAATGTTACAGGTCAGCCTAAAAGGGGAATGTAAAGGAGGATGGCATATGAGACCTAGGAAAATTATAGCAATGGTCATGACTTTTCTTATGATGCTTTCATTGCTTCCGTCTCTGGTATTTGCGGCAGCAGCACCAGAGGGAGAACTTGGAGGTCAGCTTAAGATTAAGGGAACTGCAGCTGTAGGCTCTGAGCTTAGCGCCGATTATGAAAAGGTTACACCGGAAGGACTTACAGACGATTATGTAACGTTCAGCTGGTCAAGAAAAGTTGGAGATCAGCTCACTGAAGTAGGCACTGAGAAGACCTATAAGCTTGTTGATGAAGATCTTGGAAATAAGATCGAGCTGAAAATTACCGGAAAGACCGAAATGGGCATAACCGGAGAACTGAAAGTAAATACAGTTGGAATTGTGGCTACACCGGAAGAGGCTCCGGAAGAGGCAACCGAGCTTCCAGAGGAAGGGCAGGAGGCTGCACCGGCAGAGGAAGCCCCTGTTCAGGAAATTGCAGCAGAGGATACACCTGCGGAAGGTTCCCAGACAGATGAGAACACACAGCCGGCTCAGGATGTAGCAGAAGATACACAAACAGAGGAAGTAATTGACATTGGTGCTGATGAACCAACTGATTCTTCCGCTGATGTTATGCAGCCGGCAGATGGACAGGACACAGAGAATTCTGCTGACAATTCCCAGTCTGAGATCACTACAGATGACAGCGTGATTAACATTGGAACAGAAGGCTATCTGGAAGTTCCTGAGAATGGACAGACTGAGGATGCAAATCCGGGAACTTCAGCTGAATCCCCTGCCCAGCAGAAACCTGCGTATACAGCAGAAATTGTTGCAGAAAATACTGCAGAAGATGGTACTGCAGTACTTGATTTTGGAACCGTAAATGCAGGCTTCACACAGGAAAATGCAAACTCTTCCATGACTAAGAATGTAACTGTTAAGAATACTGGCAACAGCACTCTTAATTTCAAAGAAATCAGTCCGGAACATTTTATGGTAAAGGATCTGGGTTCTCTTGCGGCTGGAGAATCAGTCGATGCATGGGTTATGCCAAGAGAAGGTACAGCTGTTGGAGAATACAGTGATACGATCACTTATGAAACAGAGGAAGGTGTAAAGGTTTCCTTCATTGCAAAGCTTACAGTAGCTGAGCAGAAGCAGGATGATACGAATACAGATCAGCAGCCAGCAGAGAAACCAGCTACACCGGAAACCACCCCGGAAGTGACACCAGAGGTAACTCCAGAAGTTACCCCAGAAGTCACCCCAGAGGTAACTCCAGAAGTGACACCAGAAGTCACCCCAGAGGTAACTCCAGAAGTTACCCCAGAAGTCACCCCAGAGGTAACTCCGGAAGTAACACCAGAAGTCACCCCGGAAGTGACTCCGGAGATTACTCCAGCTCCTTCATTTACTACCGACATTTCCGAAGTGAAATTCGACAGTAAAGAAGCTGGTTACAAAGAAGCACCAGCTGCAGTTACAATCAATGTATCCAATACTGGAAATGTGAAATTAACCGGTATTGCTGTAAGTGTAAGCGGAAACGAATTTACAGTAAGTGCTCCGTCTGCTTCAGAATTAGAGGCAAATGCAAGCCAGTCTGTATCCTTTACTGTTGCACCGGCAGTTGGATTGGCAGCAGGAACCTATACACAGACTGTTTCCATTAAGACAGATCAGACAGATTACCTGAATATTCCAGTAAGCTTTACAGTAACAGAAGCTGCTGCCAAGCTTACAGCTGTAGGCAAAGTATCTGATATCAGTCTGGCAAACGGGGTTGAGAAGTCAGCAGCTGGACTGCAGCTTCCATCTACTGTTAAGATTACTACAAACAAGGGCGATATGAATGCCTCTGTAAAATGGGATGTAAAGGGCAGTGCATATAATCAGAACAGTACAGAAGCACAGAAGTTCTCTGTGAAAGGTACTGTTGCTCTTCCAGACGGTGTTACCAATCCGGATAACCTGAGCCTTGTAGTATCTGTTAATGTCACTGTAAGCCGTGGACCGATTGTATCTGATGCAGGGAATAACAGTATCACAGGAATCAGCTCCGATGGAAACTATACTACAGAGACCAAGATTACTTTCACTGCAGTTGGCGCAGGTATGGATATTGAAAATCCGATTAAGGGAGATGTAAGATATCAGCCGCTGAACTGGGAGGTTCTTGAGGCAAGAAGCTGGGACGGCGCACCATATTCAGCAACTTTCCGCATGGGCAAGAATGGAAATTATACTTTGACTGTCACATATAATCAGCAGCAGTTTGATGGAAGCAATTGGGTAAACACCGGAACACAGGATACCAAGCAGATTAATTTCACTGTAAATGCTGCACCGAATCAGACTCTGACACCGGCTGCAGACAAAACAGATGCAAATCAGAAGAATGCAGTAAAGACCGGGGATAATACTCCAATCCTCCCATTTGTAATTATTCTGATTGTTGCGATTGTATTAATTGCAGGAATACTTGTTTACCGCAATAAGAAAAAATAATAGTGGATTCTCAGATAAACAGTAATTGTGAATGAGAGCAGAACGAATGAGGGAGACCAGAAATGGTCTCCCTTCTTTTAATAAAAACTACTAGCACTCAATTAAAATGAGTGCTAAATTTTCCTTGACTTTTAGTCAGTTTGGTATTACTATAGTTTGTATAATTAAGAAGACAAAGGAGAGTGAGCTGCATGGCTGAGAAGCATGGTAGTTTATCAATTAACAGTGAAAATATTTTTCCAATTATAAAGAAATGGTTATATTCTGATCACGACATTTTTGCAAGAGAGTTAATCTCCAATGGTTGTGATGCAATTACGAAACTTAAGAAACTTGATGTTATGGGTGAATACACACTTCCGGATGATTACAAAGCTGAAGTACAAGTTATTGTGAATCCGGAAGAGAAGACTTTGAAGTTTATTGATACAGGTCTTGGTATGACGGCCGATGAAGTTGAAGAGTATATTACACAGATTGCTTTTTCAGGAGCTACTGAGTTTCTTTCCAAATATAAAGATAAGACCACGGATGATCAGATCATCGGTCATTTTGGACTTGGCTTTTATTCAGCATTTATGGTAGCAGATGAAGTTCATATTGATACTCTTTCTTATAAAGAGGGCGCTGCTCCAGTACATTGGACCTGTGATGGTGGTACAGAGTATGATATGCAGGAAGGCAATAAGACTACAGTTGGTACTGAAATTACTCTGTTTTTAAATGATGAGAGTACAGAGTTTTCCAACGAATATCGTATGAGAGAGATTATTGAGAAGTATTGTTCTTTCATGCCGGTAAATATCTATCTGTCTAAGGAAAATGCACCGCAGGAGTATGAGACCATTGATGAGGCTGAGCTTCGTGATGATGACGTAATTGTAGAGCGTATCCACGAGGAGGCCAAGACTGAGGAGAAAGAGAACGACAAAGGTGAGAAAGAAGTCGTAGAAGTATCTCCTGCGAAAGATAAAGTAAAAATCAATAAACGTCCGGTATCTTTAAGTGATCCGGAGCCATTGTGGATGAAACATCCAAACAGTTGTACAGATGAGGAATATAAAGAGTTTTACCGTAAAGTCTTTATGGATTATAAGGAACCTTTGTTCTGGATTCATTTGAACATGGACTATCCATTTAACCTGAAAGGTATTCTGTACTTCCCGAAGATCAATACAGAATATGATTCCATTGAAGGTACGATCAAACTGTACAATAACCAGGTATTTATCGCAGATAACATTAAGGAAGTAATTCCTGAGTTCCTGCTTCTTCTGAAAGGTGTAATTGATTGTCCGGATCTTCCACTGAATGTATCCAGATCCGCACTGCAGAACGATGGATTTGTGAAGAAGATTTCTGAGTATATTACAAAGAAAGTAGCGGACAAGCTTACCGGAATGTGTAAAACAGACCGTGAGTCCTACGAGAAATACTGGGATGATATCAGTCCATTTATCAAATATGGCTGCATTAAGGACAGCAAGTTCTCAGATAAGATGAATGATTATATCCTCTTCAAGAACATTGATGGCAAATATCTGACTCTGAAAGATTGCATCGAAGAGAACAGGAAACCAGAAGATGAGACTAAGACAGAAGAGACTGTTGAATCCACAGAAGAGAAGAAAGAGGACGGCGCGAAAGACGAGAAAGAGCCTGAGAAGACTACTATCTTCTATGTAACAGATGAGGTTCAGCAGAGTCAGTATATTAACATGTTCCGTGAGGCAAAGAAGGATGCTGTTATTCTGAAACACAATATTGACAGCGCTTTTATTTCCCATCTGGAGCAGAAGGATCAGACTATCCAGTTTAAGAGAATTGATGCAGATCTTACAGAAGAACTGCGTGGAGAGGAAGCTGCTGACGAGGAGACTTCCAAGACTCTTACAGAAGTATTCAGAGATGCATTGAAGAATGACAAACTGGAAGTGAAGGTTGAGAATCTGAAAAATGAAAAAGTTGCTGCTATGATGACTCTTTCTGAAGAGAGCCGCCGTATGCAGGATATGATGAAGATGTACAATATGTACGGCATGGATCCATCTATGTTTGGCGGTCAGGAAACTCTGGTTCTGAATGCGAAACATCCATTGGTTCAGTTTGTAGCAGATAACAAGGATTCTGAGAAGACCCCGGTTATTTGCGAGGAACTGTATGATCTTGCTATGCTGAGTCATAAACAGCTTTCACCGGAAGAGATGACCAGATTTGTTCAGAGAAGTAATGAAATTCTGCTTATGCTGACAAAATAAGTTATGACAAAAAGGGACAGACGTTTAAATGAGTATTGCATTTAGGACGCCTGTCCTTTTTATATGAAAAATTGGAAAAGTTTATCCTGTTATTCTGCTTTTCTATAGAATTTTATCTCGAAATCCCTAAAAAATATTACAATTCTCTTAATTTTTGTCTCTAAATGCTAAAAAAGGCAAATTTAACTCGTATTATATGTAGAGGCAAATCAAGGGCTGACTGCAGATGCAGAATCAGAAGTATAACTTATTGTGGGAGGGACAAAAATGAGAGAGGTATACGGCACGATACGCAAACTTGGTGCGACATCGAAATATAAAGGATATTATTTTGTGGCGGAAGCCATACGCATGACAATGGAATTTCAGGAAAGACCAATGAAGATCACAAAAGATATTTATCCAAGGCTTGCAAAGAAATTTAAATCCAAGCCATCTAATATTGAGCATGATATTCGTACAATTGTAAATGTATGTTGGGAAAATCATCGGGAAAGACTGGAAGAGATTGCCGGATATCCTCTGGAATACAGACCTACCAACAGTGAATTTGTAGATATGATCGCCTTTTATCTGGGAGATGAAAAAGAAAGCAAGGTTCCAGATGTGGAATGCCAGAATAACTCTATTGGAAAATTAATGGAGAACCTATTCTGACAGGATTAAACTTCTTCTACAGATAATCCGCTGCGATGAAAAAAATCCATCACATATTGCTCCCAAAGGTGGTCCAGTTCTTTACCGGGAAGAAAAGTTTTCATAGATGTTCCGGTAATACAAAACAAGGTCTTATTCTTATATTGGAGATTCAAATACAGACCTGTTATCATTTCGGGAGAAAGTGAAAATGCAGAACTCTGCAATAATGCAGCGGTCTTGTTCGGAGAAAACTGAAGCACGATTTTGAAAGAAAGAGGCGCTTTTTTTCCACGGATAACAGAATAACAAAATGGTTTTACTTCTTTCCAGAGAGAGAACGTACGGTGGCTGGAAGTTAAAAATTCCTGCTCGTCATTATCGAAAAAATCAGTTTGTAGTTTGCCGTCAATGGAAAAAACATTGCTGGTAATGATCTCTGCCTGGTTCAGCCAGAAGAGATCGAAGGTATCTCCAAGAAAAAGCTTATTGGTAAAATTCTTCTGGTCAGTGATTTTTAAAGCGAGCATAGGGACCTCCTTTCTAAAGGGCATGTCGCCTGTCGACGACATCAATATATGAAAATCAGTTGCTGATGAACAATAACCATTATAAAGCAATTTGGGGGAAAATGGAAGAAAAAACTCTTTTCAAACACATAGTAATGTGTTAATATAGATGTGGTATTTAAAACTACATATTACGGAAAAGAGGACGATATAATTGAGTTATAAAATTGTGATAGATAGCTGTGGAGAACTTCTGGAGCAGTGGAAACAGGATGAAAGATTTGCTTCCGTACCGCTTACACTGACTGTTGGAAGTGAGAATATAATAGATGATGAGACATTTAACCAGGCAGATTTTTTACAGAAAGTTGCCGCCTGCCCGGAATGTCCGAAATCAGCCTGCCCGTCGCCAGAGAGCTACAGAAAGGCATTTGACTGCGAAGCTGAACATATATATTGCGTTACTCTTTCCTCTGAACTCAGTGGTTCCTATAACAGTGCAGTGCTTGGAGCAAGTCTTCTTCATGAGGAGAAGAAAGGCGTTCAGATTCATGTTTTCAATTCCTGTTCTGCTTCTATAGGGCAGACTTTGATTGCAATGAAAATTGCACAGTGCGAAGATGCCGGCCTTCCGTTTGAGGATGTTGTCAGCGTTGTGAATAAATATATTGAAGAACAGCACACTTTTTTTGTGCTGGAGAATCTGGAAACCTTACGTAAAAATGGCCGCCTCAGCCGTGTGAAAGCGCTTGTGGCAACAGCCCTTAAGATCAAACCGATCATGGGATCTACTCCGGAGGGGACGATCTGCCAGCTGGATCAGGCACGAGGCATGAATAAGGCGCTTGTGAAAATGGTGGATAAAATTGTGGAAGTGACAGAAAACAGTGAGAACAAAATTCTTGCCATTTCCCACTGCAACAGCCCGAAGAAAGCAAATATGCTTAAAGAAGCCATCCAGGAGAAGATGAAGCTGGCTGATATTGTGGTTCTTGACACAGCCGGTGTCAGCAGTATGTATGCAAATGATGGAGGAATTATTGTAGCTGTCTGATGTTAGAGTCTGTTTGAAAAATCATTCCCGCAATCTGCACGCCCCACTTTGCGGTATATTTTGTCCGAATTCGGTTGCCGTAGCCCGCTACGGCGCCCTCATCCGGACAAAATCTCCCACAAATTATGACGCACATCTTGCAGAAAGCCTTTTTCAAACATGCTCTAGAGCGTATTCACTGATAACATTTCGCGAGGCGTTTTTGTGAACTGTAAGTGAACATACTTCCATTTTGTTGGGAAATATGATATACTCATCTAAGTTGATATTTTATCCCAAAGGAGACGTGCGGCTATGAGTCAGAAGAAAGTAGATGCCTATAAAGCAGAAAAAGCAAACCGTGAGAAAATTATGAAAAAGGAGAAACTGATCCTTACTATTGAGAAACTGGCAGCGCTTGTTGCGTGTATGGTTGCTGTATGCTGGATTGGTTATTCTGTTTACGGAAAGGTTACAGAAGGTCAGGAGACTGTGACGACAGAGACTGTTATGGATACTTCTGCACTGGATTCTTATCTGAATGGACTTAGTGCAGATTCAGAGGCGGAATAAGTATGAAATATAAGAAAATATAAGAAAAAACTGCCTGAGGCAGCTTAAAAAGATGGGGATGGATTTCGGATCTGTCCCCATTTTGTTTATATAATAACAATAAAAAGAATCCTGTCTACAGGACTCTCCGCCTACGGTGGGGCGTCTTGGGCGATATTTACCCTTCCGCTGCAGTGTAATCCTGCCAGGTAGGAATTTTTTTATAATAGGAAATTCTGAGGAGATTTCTTATTACATAAAAAATTCCCCCCGGATATGATTCCGAGGGGAAATTTCTGCTTCAGTTGCTTCAATTATAACTTAGTAACGTTAGCAGCCTGCATTCCGCGAGCGCCTTCTGTTAAGTCATATGTTACAGCCTGGCCTTCTTCAAGAGATTTGAAGCCTTCACCATTGATTGCAGAAAAATGTACGAATACATCAGCTCCGTCTTCTCCTGTGATGAAACCATAACCTTTTTCAGCGTTGAACCATTTTACAGTGCCCTTGTTCATTTTGAGTTACCTCCATAAAAAATAAAAAATTAAAAAGATGTTCTGGCGAAAAAAAATCACCAGATTTTACAGACTATATCATGTAAATATATAATCTCTAAAAACTAGTGATTTTACATTAAATAATCTTCGACATGGATTGATTATATAACCTGAACTAAAAAAAGTCAAGGATAATTAAAATTGTGCAACAAAAAATATAATTGGATGGAAGATATAAGGAAAAATGCCGGAAGGGAAAAAAACTCTTTATTAAATGAAAAAATTCGTGTATGATAGGTTGTGATAAAGTTTACGTTATACCAGAAGGGAGAGAACCAAATGGGTATTCTGATTCGAGGCGGACGTGTTGTGGATGCGGCTGCTCAGATTGATAAAATTGCGGATGTTTATCTGGACGACGGCGTAATCCAAAAAGTGGGAGAGAAGCTGGAAGCAAAGGATAAAGATGACAAGATTATAGACGCTAAGGGACTGGTAGTAATGCCAGGCCTTGTGGATCTTCACGTACATTTTCGTGATCCTGGACAGACGGAGAAGGAAGACATTGAAACCGGTTCCCATGCAGCTGCAAGAGGCGGTGTGACTACTGTAGTGGCGATGCCGAACACCACACCGGTTATTGACAGCCCTGACCGTGCAAACTATGTGAAAAATAAAGCTGCGCAGGTTTCCGCTATTCATGTGCTCCAGGCAGGAGCCATGACAAAGGGAGAACTTGGGGAGGAGCTTTCTGATATTGCAGGCATGGCAGCAGCAGGAGTACCTGTTCTTTCCGAAGATGGTAAATCTGTTATGAAAGCAAGCCTTTGCAAGCAGGCGATGGAAGAAGCCGTGAAAGCCGGACTTCCTATCTTTGACCACTGTGAGGATATGTCTCTTCGTGGGAATGGCTGCATGAATGAGGATGAGAACGCCAAACGCCTTGGGCTTCCGGGAATCTGCAATTCCACAGAAGATACCATTGCGGCAAGAGATTCTTTGCTTGCCATTGAGACAGGCGCTAAGCTGCACCTTTGCCACTGTTCTACAAAAGGTGTTGCAATTATGATGAAAATGTTAAAGGCAGAAGGCGTTGAGAATGTAACCGCAGAAGTTTGCCCCCATCATTTTATACTCACATCTGATGATATTGAAAGAGATGATCCAAACTATAAAATGAATCCGCCTCTCCGTACCAGGAAAGATGTGGATGCGCTGATTGAAGGTCTGAAGGAGGGCTACATTCAGGTGATAAGCACTGATCATGCCCCACACACCCAGAAAGACAAAACCGGTTCCATGAGAACCGCAGCTTTCGGAATTGTGGGAATCGAGACCAGCTTTGCACTTAGTTACACCGCTCTTGTAGCGACTGGAATCCTCACTCTTTCCCAGCTTGTAGAGAAGATGAGCTACAATCCGGCTCAGATTCTGAACCTGCCATGTGGAACCTTACAGAAAGGACATCCGGCAGATGTGATAATCGCGGACATTAAGAATCCATATACCATTCACAAAGCAGACTTTGTTTCCAAAGGCAAAAACACCCCATTTGAGGGCAAAGAGGTGAAAGGAAAGATTCTATACACTATTTGCGACGGTAAGATTGTGTACAAGGATTCTGCTGCTAAATAAGAAAAAAATGAAATTTCCAGGAAAACATATTAAGGAGGAAACACCCATGATCAACAAACTTATTGCCAATATCAAGAAAACCGGAGCCCCTATTGTAGTAGGCCTTGACCCAATGCTGAATTATATTCCGAAGCAGATCCAGGAAGCTGCATTTAAGGAATTCGGAGAGACTCTGGAAGGTGCTGCAGAAGCAATCTGGCAGTACAATAAAGGAATTGTGGATGCCACATACGATCTGATTCCTGCTGTGAAGCCGCAGATCGCTATGTATGAACAGTTTGGAATTCCGGGACTTATGGCTTACAAGCGTACTGTAGATTATTGCAAGGAAAAAGACCTTGTAGTAATTGGAGATATTAAACGTGGTGATATCGGTTCCACATCTGCAGCTTATGCCGTCGGACATCTTGGAAAGGTTCAGGTGGGAAGCAAGACTTATGTTCCATTTAATGAGGATTTTGCAACTGTAAACCCATATCTTGGAACAGACGGAGTGAAGCCTTTCATGGAAGTTTGTAAAGAAGAGAAAAAAGGAATTTTTGTTCTGGTTAAGACCTCCAATCCGTCCAGCGGTGAGTTCCAGGACAGAATAATTGAAAAACGTCCTCTCTATGAGTGGGTTGGTGAGAAAGTTGCCAAATGGGGAGATGAGCTTATGGGAGACGGTTACAGCTATGTAGGCGCAGTTGTAGGTGCTACCTATCCGGAAATGGGCAAAGTATTAAGAAAACTTATGCCAAAAACCTTTATTCTGGTACCAGGATATGGTGCACAGGGTGGTAAGGGTGCAGATCTTGTACATTTCTTTAACAAAGATGGTCTTGGCGCTATCGTAAACTCCTCCAGAGGAATTATTGCAGCTTACAAGCAGGAGAAATACGCAAAGTTTGGTGAAGCGAACTATGCAGATGCTTCCCGTCAGGCAGTGAAAGACATGATTCTTGATATCAGCACTGCACTTGAGAACCGCTAGGAGGAAGAAAATGGGTACAAAGGTAAAAGAAACCTGTACAGTCCTCAGCCAGGAATGTATTGGAAAAGACATTTACAGCATGTGGATTCAGACAAAGACCATTGCAGGGAATGCGAAGCCGGGACAGTTCGTTTCCGTTTATACACAGGATGGAAGCAAACTGCTGCCACGCCCTATCAGTCTTTGTGAAATTGATAAAGAAAAAGGTGCACTTCGCCTTGTCTATCGTGTAACAGGTCCGAAAACAGGTACAGAAAGCTTTTCCAGACTGCATGCAGGTGCACAGCTTGAACTTCTTGGACCTCTTGGAAATGGATTTCCACTGGAAGAGGCTGCTGGCAGGAGGGTATTCCTTATGGGCGGAGGAATCGGTGTTCCGCCTATGCTGGAGACCATGAAGCAGCTGGATGCTAAGAAGATTGCAGTTCTTGGCTATCGTGATGAGCTGTTTTTAAATGAGGAATTTGAAAAAAATGGTGAGGTATACATTGCAACAGAAGACGGCTCTGCCGGAACCAAAGGAAATGTAATGGATGCGATCCGGGGGAATGACCTGGAAGCAGACGTGATTTTTGCCTGTGGTCCTAAGCCTATGCTTCGCGCCATCAAGGCCTATGCACTGGAGAAGGGAATCCCCTGCTGGGTTTCCATGGAAGAGCGCATGGCATGTGGTATCGGTGCCTGCCTTGGCTGTGTATGCCAGTCCACAGAAACGGATGCCCATTCTCATGTACACAATAAGCGCGTATGTAAAGACGGTCCGGTGTTCAGAAGTACGGAGGTGGAGTTATGAGCAAAATGAGCGTAAATCTTGCAGGAGTGACTCTGAAAAATCCAGTAATGACTGCATCTGGAACATTTGGTTCCGGTGCGGAATATAGTGAATTTGTAGACCTGAATAATCTTGGTGCAGTCGTGACAAAAGGCGTGGCAAATGTGCCGTGGCCTGGAAATCCTACACCCCGTGTAGCAGAGACCACAGGAGGAATGCTGAATGCTATCGGTCTTCAGAATCCTGGAATCGATGTTTTTTGTGAGAGAGATATTCCATTTCTGAAGAAATTCGATACGAAGATCATTGTAAATGTATGCGGAAAGACCACAGAGGACTACTGTGAGGTTGTGGAACGTCTTGGAAATGAGCCTGTAGATATGCTGGAGATCAATGTATCCTGCCCGAATGTAAAGGAAGGCGGCATTGCCTTTGGACAGAATCCCAAGGCTCTGGAGGCCATTACAAGAGAAGTAAAAAAATATGCCAGACAGCCGGTGATTATGAAGCTGAGTCCTAATGTAACAGATATTACAGAGATGGCAAGGGCAGCAGAAGCAGGCGGTGCAGATGTGGTTTCCCTTATTAACACCATTACCGGAATGAAGATTGATATTAACCGCAGAACGTTTGCACTGGCAAATAAAACAGGCGGTATGTCCGGTCCGGCTGTGAAGCCTGTGGCAGTGCGTATGGTTTATCAGGTGGCAAATGCAGTGAAGATCCCAATCATCGGAATGGGTGGAATTGCAAGTGCTGAAGATGCCCTGGAATTTATTATGGCGGGCGCCACCGCAGTATCTGTAGGAACTGCAAATTTCATCAATCCATACACTACTCAGGAGGTTGTGGATGGTATGGCTGCATTCCTTGAGAGACAGAAAGTGGAAGATATTAATGAGCTGATTGGATGTGTGAAATAGGTTACTGTTCACTGGTGACATTCCGCGAGGTGTTTTTTGTGAACGTAGTTCACAGAAAACCCGAGACGTGCGGCGCGAAATCATGCGAATGCATGATTTCTGTGCATCGCGAAGCGTGTTACTGTGAACGGAGTGAACAGTAACACTGAAATAGGTTTTACTTCGCGGTTTAAAAGAGATTTTGACCATGCCCATATTTTGTGCTACTATAAAGAGAGCGCGAAGGTTACATTACTGATTACGGAGTGAACAATAATGTAACCGGGTTTTACTTTGAAACCGGCGTATGCAAGAGCTTTTTCAAATATGCTTTAAGAAAGACCAATAACAGATACAGTCCATATACGAGGAGGATAAAAATGGAACAGTATAAACAGGAATTTATTGAGTTTATGATTGATTGCAATGTATTGAAATTTGGAGATTTCGTAACCAAATCCGGAAGAAAGACTCCGTTTTTTGTAAACACAGGATTTTATCGTACAGGAGCTCAGTTAAGAAAATTAGGTCAGTATTATGCAAAAGCAATTGAAAGCAAATTCGGTCTGGATTTTGATGTGCTTTTTGGACCTGCATACAAGGGAATTCCGCTGACTGTTGCAGCGACAATGGCAATCAGCGAGGAGTATGGCAAGGATATCCGCTATTGCTCCAATCGTAAAGAGGTAAAGGATCATGGGGATAAGGGAATTCTTCTTGGAAGCCCGATTGAGGATGGAGATAAGGTTGTGATCATCGAGGACGTTACGACAGCCGGAACTTCTATTCAGGAGACTCTGCCGATCATCAAAGCTCAGGGTGACGTTTCTCCAATCGGTCTTGTGGTTTCTGTAGACCGTATGGAGCGCGGACAGGGTACCAAGAGTGCTTTAAAGGAGATTGAGGAGAAATATGGTCTTAAGACAACTGCTATTGTAACTATGGCAGAGGTGGTAGAGCATCTTTACAACAAAGAGTATAAAGGGAAAGTCATCATTGATGACACATTAAAAGCTGCTATTGATGCATACTATGAGCAGTACGGCGCAGAATAAGAGAATTCTATGCAGCATTAAAAATTCTGAAAGTGTGCTGTGGCAACTGGCGGCATAATGATAAAAGGAGGAAATGCTGATGAGTGAAAAACTTTACAAAATCGTATCTGGCGTAGGTGCCGGAAGTATTGCACTTGGGATTATCACACTGGTGACAGGTGTGTCCACTGGTATTCTCATGATCGTGAATGGTGCCAGACTTCTGAAGGGCAAATCAGATATGATGATTTAAGGGGATTTTTTTGAAAAAGGAAACGAAGACTTTAATTCGCCGTATGGGAATCCTGCTGTTCGTCATCTATATAATCTTTCTTGTCTATTTTCTGTTCTTTTCAGAGGAATATGGCAGGGCGGCAGAGGCGCAACGGGTATACAGGTATAATCTGATTCCCTTTGTGGAAATCAGAAGGTTCTGGATATACCGGGAGCAGCTTGGCACATTTGCAGTATTTTCCAACATATTCGGAAATGTGATAGGCTTCCTGCCTTTCGGGTTTATCCTTCCTGTTATTTTCCGAAGAATGAACAGCGGTTTTCTCATCTGTGTATCAGGATTTATATTAAGTCTGACTGTGGAAGTGATCCAGCTGGTCACGAAGGTTGGCTGTTTTGATGTGGATGATATGATTTTGAACACCCTGGGAGCAACCTTGGGGTATGTTCTTTTTTTCGTCTGTAATCATATTGTTACTGTTCACTGGTAACATTCCGCGAGGTGTTTTTTGTGAACAAAGTTCACAGAAAACCCGAGAGTTGCGGCGCGAAATTATGCAAAGCATGATTTCTGTGCATCGCGAAGCGTGTTACTGTGAACGAAGTGAACAGTAACATCATATTCGAAGGAAAGTCCTGGATAGCAGCCATGAATGAGCCATGCTTACCTAAGCGGATTTATGGATATTGTATGGCAGCAGCTGACTTTCATATTTTGACATGCCTGCGTGGGCGGACATGTCCATTTAGGAGAAAGTTCCATTATGGCAAGAAGATATAGATATTCATTTACAAAGAAAAAAGAAGCGAAAAAAGGGAAGCTGTCTGCCGGTCTGGCGGCAGCGTCCTTTTTGTTGTTTATAACGGCTGTTGTCCTGGCGTATCTTTTGGATGACAGCTTTGGGTTTCTGGTAGGAGGAGTGGGTTTATTTGCCACCCTTCTTTCCGTATACGGATTTATTATGGGACTGCTCAGCTTTTCTGAGGAGGGCAAAAGCCATAAAACCAGTATTATCGGTTCGATCAGCAATGGACTGTTTCTGATCGTGTGGATCGGAGTGTACCTGACCGGATTGTAGAGCACGGCGTATGTATTGTGGAAATCCGTTTGAAAGCAATAATAATTGATCAGACAGGGGAAGGGGAATATATATGGATGAACGTTTAAAAAAGCAATTGGACTTTATTCTGGAAGCAGATAAAGTGAAAAATATTATGCGTCAGACCTATCTGGCGGATGGAAAACGCAAGGAAAACGATGCAGAACATTCCTGGCACCTGGCACTTATGGCAGTACTTTTGAAAGAATATGCATCAGAGGAAGTTGATCTTTCCAAAGTCATTCCTATGGTGCTGATTCACGATCTGGTAGAGATTGATGCCGGAGATACCTATGCTTATGACGCTGTTGGGGGAGCTACCCAGCATACAAGAGAAGAAGCTGCTGCACAGCGCATTTACGGCCTTCTTCCGGAAGACCAGGGAAAATGGCTTTATGATCTTTGGGAAGAGTTCGAAGCTTATGAAACACCAGAGGCCAAATATGCGCACATGCTGGACAACAGTCAGCCACTTTTTCTGAACAATGCTACAGATGGAATCAGCTGGGTAGAGCATGGCGTGAAGAAAAGTCAGATTTACACACGAAACCGCCGTACTGGTGAGGGAGCACCAAAAATCTGGGAATATATGCAGGAATTGATTGACCAGCATGTAGAAAAAGGACATGTGATCGACGATATGTCCAAAAAAGAATAAGAAGTGTGCTGATCGCGGAAAAAATTATTCAAACAGGCGCTGTCGGTGCCGTGACGGATAGCTTCGTATAAAAAAATGAAAAGTGAGGGAAACGTGTGGACGAATTACTGATGGAACGTTATGCTCTTGCAAAAGAAAGAGTATGTGAGATCAAAGAGGAGAAAGCAGTACAGATGCCATATCTGGACTTTTTCCAGAAAACAGCTGCTTTTCTTGAAAAAAATGTGGAAATTATGGATGGCGTTGTATTTTTGGGAGAAACCAGGGAACCAAGGAAACTTGCAGATGCGGCTGATTTATCTATAGATGAATGGAAAGAACTGAATCGTGATCTGTATGCAGATATCCTTCCGGAAAATTATAAAAACAGTTACGGAAATCCGGTTTATGCCTGTGAAAAGCTTGGGGAATACGGAAAAGACTTTTCTTTCCTGTATGCAGAGCTGCGTGGTATTGTGGTCTATGCCTTTGAAAAGAGGCTGTGGGACATAACTGTGCTTCTGGAGCTGTTTCTGGAAGTTTATGGCGCTTTTGCTCAGGAAGAGATTCCTACAGAAGAAGAATTGAGGGGGATTTTAAATTCCTATGCAAATGATTACTGCCAGGATATGATAGAGTACCGCACTAGAGAGTGCGTGGACCCGGAGCTGGATTTTGCGGCAAAAATTATCATGAATTCTGATTTTTCAGACCTTCGTTACCTGTATCTGTTTGGAGAATGCATTACAGAGAATGAACTTGGAGTGGCTGCATTTCTTAACGGTCTTTCCCAGGAAGAAATCGATTCCTGCGCAAGAACCTATACAGAGGGCTACCGTTTGGGATTTGTAAATGGACACAAAGACCTGAGCAAAAAGAAAACAGTCAATATCCGCTACAACCTTGGTTTTGAACGTATGGTAAAAGCGGCAGTTCTTCAGTTTGAGGAGATGGGGCTGAAGCCAGTTATATATCGCTATCCGACCCATGCGGTAAACAGGCGCGGCTCTTATAGAATTGGCTATACAGGCGCTGTTGCAAACCCGCAGTTTGACTATGATCATCGACAGGACGGGGCACTTTTTCTGGATCAGGATTTTGTGCAGAAGCGCCTTCGTGCCCTGCAGACTTCCTATGAGAAATATAAGGAGCTGGCGTATGTTCACGCTGGTCCAGCCTGCATTGAGGTATTTGGGGAAGCTCCGTTTTCACCGGTGAGTGTAAAAGAGGCATGGCAGTTCAGTGATGCCCAGCAGAAGCTGGAAATTGAGATGCAAAATGAAGCTGGACAGATTACAAACCGCTACATTAAAGGTGATGAGAGAAGTTTTACCATTATTGCATATCCGGTCCCTGAGATCGGCGGTGATTATGAGGAGATTTTCCGCCAGATCGTGAAAATCAACACCCTGGATTACCAGCTTTATCAGAAAATCCAGCAGACCCTTATTGATACTCTGGATACTGCAGAATGGGTATCTGTAAAGGGAAAAGGAGCAAATGAAACAGATCTCAGGATACATCTGCACACTCTTACCGACCCGGCGAAGCAGTCCAATTTCGAGAACTGTGTAGCGGATGTAAATATTCCCGTTGGTGAAGTGTTTACTTCCCCGGTCCTTTCCGGAACAGACGGTCTTCTTCATGTAAGCCAGGTATATCTGGAAGGTCTTCAGTTCCGTGATCTGAAGCTTGAATTTAAAGATGGAAAAATTACATCCTATTCCTGCGGGAATTTTGAAAATGAAGAAGAGAATAAAAAATATATTGAGGATAATATCCTGTTCCATCATCCAACACTTCCAATGGGGGAATTTGCAATCGGAACGAATACTACGGCTTATGTAGCTGCGAAGAAATACAACATTGCAGATAAGCTGCCTATTCTGATCGCAGAAAAAATGGGACCTCATTTTGCAGTAGGTGATACCTGTTACAGCTGGTCTGAGGATACTGCCGTGTACAATCCGGATGGAAAAGAGATCATTGCAAGAGATAATGAAATCTCCATTTTGAGAAAAGAAGATATAAGCAAGGCGTACTTTGGCTGTCATACAGATATTACCATTCCTTATGATGAATTGGGAAGCATCTGTGTTCCTGGAAAGAATGGGGAGAAAATTTCGATTATTGAGGATGGCAGATTTGTGCTGGCCGGAACGGAAGAATTGAATAAACCTTTTGGGGAATAAAGGAAAGTTTAAAATCTAACAGCAAAATTAATTAGCCCTATAAAATTTTTCTTTGCCTCAATCGTATTGACAGAAAATGTTATTCTTAGTAGAATTTACGCGAATGGTAGTTCTAAATATAACTAAAAGAGGAGAATATTATGCCAAAAGTAGGAATTGTAATGGGCAGTGATTCAGATATGCCGGTAATGAGCAAGGCAGCAGACATTCTGGAGAAACTTGGGATTGATTACGAAATGCGTATCATCTCCGCACACAGAGAGCCGGACGTGTTCTTTGATTATGCGAAGACAGCTGAGGAAAAGGGATTTAAGGTCATCATTGCAGGTGCCGGTATGGCAGCACATTTACCAGGAATGTGCGCAGCGATTTTCCCGATGCCGGTTATCGGAATTCCTATGCACACTACATCACTTGGGGGAAGAGATTCCCTGTATTCCATTGTACAGATGCCATCCGGCATTCCGGTAGCAACTGTTGCAATTAACGGAGGGGCAAATGCTGGTCTTCTTGCAGCGAAGATTCTTGCAACATCCGATCCGGAGCTTCTTGCACGTCTGAAAGCCTACAGCCAGGAGCTGAAAGAGCAGGTCGAAGCCAAGGATGCGAAATTACAGGAAGTGGGACATAAGGCTTATACAAAATAGAATTATACAGCAGGGGCAGAATAACCTTTTCTGCTGATGCAGGTGAAGAATCCTGCGAGGCAGGATCTTTCTATGAAAACCATAATAAACACCATAATAGAAACCATAAAATTCTGGGAGGAAAAAGGCATGGATTACAAGAACGCGGGCGTTGATATTGAGGCAGGATACAAATCAGTAGAATTAATGAAACAGCATATTGCAAAGACTATGAGACCAGAAGTACTTGGAGGAATCGGCGGATTCTCAGGTGCTTTTTCCATGAACAGCTTCAAGGATATGGAAGAGCCTACACTGGTTTCCGGAACTGACGGAGTTGGAACCAAGCTGAAACTGGCATTTATTATGGACAAACATGACACTGTTGGAATCGATTGTGTGGCAATGTGTGTAAACGATATTGCATGTGCAGGCGGAGAACCTCTTTTCTTCCTGGACTACATTGCCTGTGGAAAGAACTATCCGGAGAAGATTGCTGAGATCGTAAAAGGTGTTGCAGAAGGCTGCAGCCAGTCAAGCGCAGCCCTCATCGGCGGCGAAACTGCTGAGATGCCAGGATTTTATCCGGTAGACGAGTATGACCTGGCTGGATTTGCAGTTGGTGTTGTTGATAAAAAAGACCTGATTACAGGAGAGAATTTAAATACCGGAGATGTTCTGATCGGAATGGCTTCCTCAGGCGTACACAGCAATGGTTTCTCTCTTGTCCGCAAAGTGTTTGAGATGACAAAAGAGTCTCTGGACACATATTATGATGAACTTGGAACTACCCTTGGTGAGGCGCTGATCGCACCAACCAAGATTTATGTAAAAGCTCTTAAGAGCATTAAAGATGCAGGGGTTAAGATCCACGCATGCAGCCATATCACAGGCGGCGGTTTCTATGAGAATGTACCTCGTATGCTCAAAGAGGGCACAAGAGCCGTGATCGAGAAAGACAGTTATCCGGTACTTCCGATCTTTAAGCTTCTTGCAAAGACCGGAGACATTGAAGAAAAGATGATGTACAACACCTACAACATGGGACTTGGTATGGTTCTGGCAGTTGATCCGGCTGATGTAGATAAGACTATGGAAGCAATCAAGGCAGCAGGTGAGACACCATACGTAGTAGGACGTATTGAAGCAGGAGAAAAGGGAGTGACATTATGCTAAAGGTTGCTGTCCTGGTATCAGGAGGCGGTACCAATCTCCAGGCAATCCTGGATGCCATTGATTCCGGCAGGATCACCAACGCGGAAGTTTCTCTTGTGATCAGCAATAATCCAAATGCTTACGCACTGGAAAGAGCGAAGAACCATGGTATAGAGGCTGTCTGTATTTCACCTAAAGAATTTGAAAACCGTGAAGAATTTCATAAGGCACTTTTAAAGAAATTGCAGGAAAGCGGAGCAGAACTGATTGTTCTTGCAGGCTATCTGGTTGCAATTCCACCTATGATCGTGGAGGCATTTCCAAATAAGATCATCAATATCCATCCATCCCTGATCCCATCCTTTTGCGGCGTAGGATACTATGGACTTCATGTTCATGAAGCTGCCTTAAAAAGAGGCGTGAAAGTAACAGGTGCTACTGTTCATTTCGTGGATACAGGTACAGATACCGGCCCTATTATTTTGCAGAAAGCAGTAAAAATCGAGCCGGATGATACCCCACAGTCTCTTCAGAGAAGTGTAATGGAAAAGGCAGAGTGGAAGATCCTTCCGAAAGCAATTAATCTCATTGCCAATGGAAAGATTTCGGTAGAAGATCATATTGTGACTATCAGCGATTAAGGAGGAGATTATGAAAGTACTGATCGTAGGAAGCGGCGGAAGAGAGCATGCAATCGCATGGAGTGTATCCAGAAGCCCTAAGGCAGATAAGATTTACTGTGCACCGGGAAATGCAGGAATTGCAGAGTATGCAGAGTGCGTGAACATTGGTGCTATGGAATTTGAAAAACTTGCTGATTTTGCTCAGGAAAATCAGATAGACCTTACCATCATCGGTATGGATGATCCGTTGGTAGGCGGTATAGTAGACGAGTTTGAATCCCGCGGTTTACGGGTATTCGGACCTCGTAAAAATGCAGCAATCCTGGAAGGCTCCAAGGCATTTTCCAAGGATCTGATGAAGAAATACAACATTCCGACAGCCGCATACGAGAATTTTGATGACCCGGAAAAGGCACTGGTTTATCTTCGCACCGAAGCAAAATTCCCTATCGTCCTCAAAGCAGACGGACTTGCTCTTGGAAAAGGTGTTCTGATCTGTCAGAATCTTCAGGAAGCAGAAGCTGGTGTGAAAGAGATCATGGAAGATAAGAAGTTTGGAAGCGCCGGAAATACCATGGTTATTGAGGAATTTATGACTGGTCGTGAAGTTTCCGTTCTTTCTTTTGTAGATGGAAAAACAATTAAAACCATGACCTCCGCACAGGATCATAAGCGTGCAAAGGACGGTGACCAGGGCTTAAATACAGGCGGAATGGGAACCTTTTCTCCCAGTCCTTTCTACACAAAAGAGGTGGATGAGTTCTGTAAGAAATATGTATATCAGCCAACTGTGGATGCAATGGCTGCTGAAGGAAGAGAATTTAAAGGAATCATTTTCTTTGGTCTGATGCTGACAGCAGATGGTCCGAAGGTACTGGAATACAATGCCCGTTTCGGAGATCCGGAAGCCCAGGTTGTTCTTCCGCGTATGAAGAACGACATTGTAGAAGTTATGGAAGCCTGCATTGATGGAACTCTGGATCAGATCGATCTTCAGTTTGAGGACAATGCCGCTGTTTGTGTAGTTCTCGCAAGTGACGGATATCCGGTGAAATATGAGAAAGAAATCCCGATGTATGGATTTGAGAATTTCAAGGATAAAGAGGGATATTACTGTTTCCATGCCGGAACCAAGTTTAAGGATGGCCAGATCGTTACAAACGGTGGACGTGTTGTAGGAATCACAGCCACAGGCAGCAATCTGAAAGAGGCCAGAAAAAATGCCTATGCGGCAACAGAGTGGATCACTTTCGCAAATAAATATATGCGCCATGATATTGGAAAAGCAATTGACGAAGTATAATTAAGTGGTATAAAATAGGCAGGAGACAAGAGTGTTTCCTGTCTGTTTTTTGGTTATGGAAGTCCTGACAGGATGAAAATACAAAAGTCAGAGAATTCTGTGTTGCAAAATTTGTTTAGCAAAAGCATTAGGAGGAACCATTATGTACAATGTGAAGAAAGTAAACGAAGATTTATACTGGATCGGTGCAAGTGACAGAAGACTTGCCCTTTTTGAAAATATTTACCCGATTCCAAGAGGAGTTTCCTACAACTCTTATGTGATCCTGGATGAGCAGACCGTGCTTCTGGATACAGTTGACAAGTCTGTGAGCGGACAGTTTTTTGAAAATCTGGAGCATGTTCTTGGAAACAGACCTTTGGATTATATGATCGTAAACCATATGGAACCAGATCATTGTGCAATTGTGGAAGAGGTGGTAAGAAGATTCCCGGAAGTGAAGGTTGTGGGAAATGCCAAGACCTTTAACATGATGAAACAGTTCTTTACCTTTGACGTGGATGCTCATGCAGTTGTGATCAAAGAGGGAGATACCATCAGTACAGGTAAACATACTCTTGCGTTTGCCATGATCCCCATGGTTCACTGGCCAGAGGCAATGGTTACATACGATGCATATGACAAAGTGCTTTTCAGCGCAGATGCTTTTGGTACTTTTGGAGCGCTGAATGGAAATGTGTTTGCAGATGAAGTAAATTTTAAAGAAGAGTGGCTGGATGACGCTAGAAGATATCTGGTAAATATTGTTGGAAAATACGGCGGACCGGTTCAGAGTGCCTTGAAAAAGGCCCTTACACTTGATATCGCCATGATCTGCCCACTTCATGGTCCTATTTGGAGAGAGGATCTTGGATGGTTTATTGACAAATATCAGAAATGGAGCACTTATACACCTGAAGATCATAATGTTGTGGTTATGTATGCCTCCATTTATGGAAATACGGAGAATGCAGCTGATGTTCTGGCAGGCAGACTGGCAGATGCAGGGGAGAAGAATGTGAAGGTTTATGATGTTTCTGTAACAGATCCTTCCTATCTGGTAGCGGAAGCATTCCGCTGTGACAGAATCGTATTTGCCTGCCCGACTTATAATGCAGGACTTTTCCCGAAGATGGAAACCCTGCTTCATGAACTTGCTGCCCACAATCTGCAGAAGAGAAAAGTGGCAGTTCTGGAAAACGGTACCTGGGCTTCTACTGCAGGTAAGCAGATGAAAGAGATCCTTTCCGGTATGAAAGATATGGAAATCTATGAAGAGACGGTAACGGTAAAGTCTGCCCTGAAAGAAGACCAGCTGGCACAGCTTGATAAGATTGTAGAATTTATGACAAAATAAGAGAAAGTTTGTCGGATCAGTGGATGCCAGGAACGCGGTAAAATTGCATAAAAACACTGACGGTTAGACTTTACTTTTTTGCAATTTTGTTATAAAATAAAACCTATATTAGGTTTTTGTCGATATGTTTTGAAATCTGCCAGACAGGACAAGGTTCATAGAATTTTCGTATACGACAGCAGGAAACCAGGACTGAGAGGATAATGACATGGGAATCACTGAACAGGAAGCAATTAAGGAATTACAGACAAGAGACGAAATCTTTGTAGCGTATTCACAGGCTACGAAGCTTCCATATGTAATTTGCGATCAGGAGAGTTTTAATGATCAGGTGTGGGTATTTGCCACAGAAGAAGAGATTAAAGCATTTGGCAAGAAGAAATTAGAGGATAAGATTCTTCTTATGGGAATGAAATATGAGAAGAAAGACTACCCGAGATTCTATGGCACACTTTATGCAATCGGTGTAAACAGTGTAGTATGGGTTGATGGAGAGAATCAGATTGAGGTTGAGCTTACCAGAATTGCCAGACAGGCAGACTTTAGCCAGCTTGAGCCGAAGAAGCAGCCACTTTTTAATTCCACTCTTCAGCTTTCGGGTATCTATTTTATGCAGGAACTCCGTCGCCCGATTAAGAAAGAGGAGCGCACTGTGAACCTTCGTGAAATGGAAGAAGAGCTGATCGTGAATCTTAAGAAATCCGAATTTCTGGTAGCTATGGCTACTGATCCGGAAGACCCGACCAAGGTTAACATTCCATATCTTAAGAACAAACAGGGTGATATTCTTCAGCCGGCTTTTACAGATGTTATGGAATTTGATAAATTTGCAAGAGGCAAGAAGCTTCGGGCAGCCAAGGTTCCATTTGCCAAACTGCCAGGTCTCATCATCAACCAGGCGAAAGCATTTGTGATCAACCCGATGGGATTCAATCTGATTCTTGACAGAGTACAGCTTGGAAAGATTCTGGGTGTTGAGATCCCTCCGGCTGCAGCACCGGCTGAGAGTGCGCCTGCTGAGGCAGCAGCTCAGGAGACTAAGGCATCAGAGGGTGAAGTAAAGGCAGAAGAAGCACCGGCAGCTGAGACACCGGTTCAGTAGGAATAGGGAGCGCTGCCAGCTTTGCAGATGGCTTATATTTAGACGAAGTGATTATTACGAAAGACAGGAAGAGACCGGGGCAGTATGACTCCGGTCCCTTTGTTTTGTAATATTCACTGTTTTTTACAGGGAGGGATAAAATGGTAATAGAGATAGATTTCCAGAGTGACGAGGCACTTTATACCCAGCTGATGAATCAGATCATTATGGGAATTGCCACATCCCGGCTGCAGGAAGGAGATCCTCTTCCATCTGTCAGACAGCTTGCGGATACCATTGGAATTAATATGCATACTGTAAACAAGGCCTATTCCTTGTTACGCCAGGAAGGATTTGTCTCCATTGACAGAAGAAAAGGCGCAGTAATCTGTCTGGATGTGGATAAGTTAAGGGCTATGGAGGAATTGAAGCAGAATTTACGTGTTGCGCTGGCAAGGGGCTGCTGCAATAATGTGACCAGGGAAGAAGTGCATAGTCTTATAGATGAGATTCTGGATGAATATGAGAAATAAAAGCGAGATTGTTCGAGAAATCAACTTGTTTGTACACTAGCGTAAGGAGGAACAATTGATCAATGCGAAATAAATTTACGAAACAGGCTCAGACAGCCCTGACACTGGCAAAGGCAGCAGCCATTGATTTTGAACTGGGCTATATTGGTACAGAACATCTTTTACTGGGACTTTTAAGCGAGACAGAAGGCACTGCCGGAAGAGTCCTGGAGGAATTTCAGGTAGATGGCAAGAAACTGGTGGAACTGATCGATAAGCTGGTAACTCCGGCAGAAGTGGGAAATATAACTGAGATTGAAATGAAGCCGCCATACAGTCCGAGAACAGAGAAGGTTCTGAAAAGTGCCGTGGCAGAGGCACAGAATTCTGGCTGTGAGAAGGCAGGAACGGAGCATTTGCTCCTTGCCATGCTCCGCGAGACGGACTGTGTTGGAACCCGGCTTTTGTATACGATGGGAGTGAATATCCAGAAGCTTTACGCAGCAGTCCTTGGAGCCATGGGCTATGACAATGAGTCTATTCAGGAAGAGTTCCAGGCTGCCAAGGCCATGCAAAATCCGGGAGGCAGCCCGACACCGGCACTTGACCAGTACAGCCGTGATCTGACCCAGATGGCAGCAGAGGGCAAACTGGATCCTGTTGTGGGAAGAGAAAAGGAAATCAGCAGACTGATCCAGATCTTAAGCCGCAGAACCAAGAACAATCCATGTCTGGTAGGCGAACCCGGGGTAGGCAAGACTGCTATTGCAGAGGGGCTTGCCCAGAGGATTCTTGCAGGTAGTGTTCCGGAGACGATTAAAGACAAGCGCCTGGTAGTGTTGGATCTGTCTGGAATGGTGGCTGGAAGCAAGTACAGAGGTGAATTTGAGGAGCGTATCCGTAAGGTCGTGGATGAAGTACATGAGAATCAGGGGATTCTTCTGTTTATTGATGAGCTTCATACAATTATTGGAGCTGGCGGAGCAGAAGGAGCCCTTGACGCATCCAATATTCTGAAGCCATTTCTTTCCCGTGGAGAATTGCAGATCATAGGTGCGACCACTCTGGAAGAGTACCGCAAATATATAGAGAAGGATGCTGCTCTGGAGCGACGCTTCCAGCCGGTCACCGTGGAAGAGCCTTCTGAAGAGGAGGCTTACGAGATCCTGAAAGGACTTCGCCCATACTATGAAAGACATCATAAAGTAGAAATATCAGATGAAGCTTTGGAAGCAGCAGTTAAAATGTCAGTACGTTATATTAACGACAGATTTCTTCCGGATAAAGCAATCGACCTGATTGATGAAGCTGCTTCTAAGGTACAGCTTTCCGGATATCAGGCTTCTTCCGAGATTGAGGATTTAAGCCGTGAGATTCAGGAAATCCTTCAGGAGAAAGAGCGTGCCATCAAAACTGGTTATTTAAGTCTTGCCAAAGAATGTCAGGAGAAACAGAAGGAAGCAGAAGCCAGACTTGAGCAGCTTCAAGTAAAAGAAGAAAAGAAGAATCAGAGAAAATCCGGAAAAGTGGACGAAAAAGCCGTAGCCTCGATTGTATCCGACTGGACCAAAATTCCGGTACAAAGACTGACGGAGGGAGAGACCAGACGTCTTGCTCAATTGGAAAAAGAACTTCACAAACGTGTGATCGGTCAGGAGGAAGCAGTGCATGCTGTTTCTCAGGCTGTAAAACGTGGTCGTGTGGGATTGAAGGATCCGAACCGTCCAATTGGTTCTTTCCTGTTTCTGGGACCAACAGGCGTTGGGAAAACAGAACTTTCCAAGGCACTGGCTCAGGCTGTGTTTGGCAGTGAACAGGCTATGATTCGTGTAGACATGTCTGAATATATGGAGAAACACAGTGTTTCCAAGCTGATTGGTTCTCCGCCAGGCTATGTGGGATATGATGAAGGCGGACAGCTCAGTGAAAAAGTACGCAGAAATCCATACAGTGTTATTCTTTTTGATGAGATCGAGAAAGCACATCCGGATGTGTTTAACATTTTGCTTCAAGTGCTGGATGACGGACATATTACAGATGCCCACGGAAGAAAAGTGGATTTTAAACAGACGATCATTATCATGACTTCCAATGCGGGCGCCCAGGCAATCGTAGAACCGAAGCAGCTTGGTTTTATTTCCCAGAAAGATGAGAAAAAGGATTATGAAAAAATGAAATCCGGCGTTATGGAAGAAGTGCGCCGTCTTTTCAAACCGGAATTCCTGAATCGAATTGACGAGATTATGGTATTCCACACCTTGAATAAGGAGGAAATCCGTAAGATTGTACTCCTGCTCCTGAAATCACTGGAAAAACGTTGCGAGGAACAGATGGATATTCATCTGAATGTGACGAATTCTGCAGTAGATTATATTGCAGAAGCTGGATTTGATGCTAAATACGGTGCAAGACCTCTTCGCCGGGTCATTCAGTCCAAGATAGAAGACCGGCTGGCAAATGAGCTCCTGGAGGGCAAGATCAAGCGGGGAGACATCGTGCAGGTACAGTATAGAAATAAAGAAATTCGTTTTATTGTGAAGTAATATTAGGTTTGAACAGTAACCAGTAATATTCTAAAATTACTATAAATTTTATGTAAGGGACTGGCAAAGAAAAAAGTTTTATTATATAATATGTACAACATCGGGGAAACCGGTGAAAAGGATCTGGCGAGGAGAAATCCGCCGGAGAACATAACGAAAGAGTCTTAGGGAGGACAAGCATCATGGCAGTAGTAAAGGAACTGATCCGTACAGAGGAAAATGGTACCATCAGCTTTGGAGATTATGAGAAGAACCAGAAATCAAAGGTTTCTGATTACCCACATCAGGGAGATATGTATAAAGTAAAAACATTCAAGGAGATCACCAAGCTGGAACGCAACGGTATGTTTGTATATGAGTCCGTACCAGGTACCGCTGTATTCAATCTTGCACAGGACGGAAACCAGATGAGTTTTCGCGTAGAGGGACCGGAGGATGCACAGATTACTGTAGAACTTGAAGCAGAAGCACAGTATGAGGTATATCTTGACGGAGCAAGTACAGGTAAAATGGAGACTAACCTTGGCGGAAAGCTTTCTTTCAGCGTAGAGCTTGGAAATGGCTCAGCTGTTGATGTAAAAATTGTAAAATGCTAAAAAACAAAAAAATGGTATATTTTTGCCAGGAGTGCGGTTACGAATCCTCGAAATGGATGGGACAGTGCCCTGGATGTAAGGCCTGGAATTCTTTTGCGGAAGAACCTGTATCCACAGGGAAAAAGGCATCAGGAGGCGGTAAGTCCGTTTCCAGGCAGCAGTCTGAACCGGTGATTCTGAAGGAGATCAGTCTGAAAGAGGATGAACGTCAGACAACGAAAATAGGGGAACTTGACAGAGTACTCGGGGGCGGCATTGTCCCCGGGTCTTTGGTTCTTGTGGGGGGAGATCCGGGTATCGGAAAATCTACCCTTCTTTTACAGGTGTGCCGGAATCTGGCTGAGAATGGAAATTCTGTCCTCTATATTTCCGGTGAGGAGTCTTTGCGTCAGATCAAACTTCGTGCTAACCGTATCGGTACTTTCAACGAAAACCTTCAGCTTTTATGTGAGACCAATCTGGATACTGTACGAGAAGTAATGGAACGAAAGAAACCAGATGTAGCTATTGTGGACTCTATTCAGACTATGTTTGATGAGGAGATTGGTTCTGCACCGGGGAGCGTTTCCCAGGTAAGAGAGTCTACGAATGTACTGATGCAGATTGCAAAAGGTCTTGGAATAACGATTTTCATTGTTGGTCATGTGACCAAGGAGGGCAATGTGGCAGGTCCGAGAGTGCTGGAACATATGGTTGACACAGTGCTTTATTTTGAGGGAGACAGACATGCTTCCTATCGGATTCTGCGTGCGGTGAAGAATCGATTTGGTTCTACCAATGAAATTGGCGTTTTTGAAATGCAGGGGACTGGTCTTGAAGAAGTTTCAAACCCTTCGGAGTATCTTTTAGAGGGACGTCCTGAGAACGCGTCAGGGTGTGTTGTGGCATGTTCTATGGAGGGAACACGCCCGATCCTTGTGGAAATTCAGGCATTGGTTTGTGAGAGTAATTTTGGTATTCCAAGAAGGACTGCTGTGGGAACGGATTTTAACAGGGTCAATCTTCTCATGGCTGTATTGGAGAAGAAAGTTGGGCTTCATCTTGCTTCTTCTGACGCCTATGTAAATATTGCCGGAGGGATGAAGATGACAGAACCGGCGATTGATCTTGGAATCTGCCTGGCAATTGCATCCAGCATGAAGGATATTGTAATTCCAGACAAATTGATGGCTTTTGGTGAAATTGGACTTAGTGGAGAAGTACGTGCCGTAAGTATGGCGGGGCAGAGAGTGCAGGAGGCGAAAAAGCTGGGATTTGACACCGTGATCCTGCCGGAAGTGTGCAGAAGCTCGGTGGAAAAAGCTGATGGGATTAAGCTGGTGTATGTGAGACAGATTCAGGAGGCGATTCGGTATATTATGAGTAAATAGGTTTTATGTTTACATTTGTAAAAATATATAGAAAAATAATACTTGAAAAAGTAAGCAATGATAACCTGTAAAAAAATATGGATTTTTTTGTAAAAAGTGCTTGACGATTCCTTGCGGCAGTGGTATAGTAAACAAGCTGTCGCAAGGAATTGCTTCTGAAATGCTGAAAAATAAAATGGTTTTCAGAAAATTCGAATTAACTGTTGACAAATGACTGAACTTATGATAAAGTAACCAAGTCGCTTGAACAGAACGACAGAAAACAACAACTTTAGACAGAATCTTGAAAATCTCAAAAACTTTTGAAAAAAGTGCTTGACAAGATTTGGAAGATATGGTAAAGTAAACAAGCTGTCGCAAAGAGATGACAGACAAACAACCTTGATAACTAAACAGTGAAACACATACGATTCTCGAAAATTCTTAACGAATCATCATTCAAATGAATGAACTTTTTATAACAGTAATGACGAGAGATAACTAAGCTAGTTGGTTGTCTTGAGTGCATCAAACACTTTTACAGAGAGTTTGATCCTGGCTCAGGATGAACGCTGGCGGCGTGCTTAACACATGCAAGTCGAACGGGAAATACTTTAT